>DAOUSN010000023.1 GCA_030627205.1 Methylococcaceae bacterium | reverse complement strand
TGCAGGTGTTAGAGCGACAACCTGATATTGCAGCGGTACAAACTTTAGCAGATGGAATGGTGAATAAAGGCTTATCTTTGGGAACAATGGCATTATCTTTACTGACATCAGAGGAGCAAATACAAAAAATTGGTTTTGATATAACTCAGGTAGACACGGCAACGCAAGTGAATCAAATTTATTTAAGCTATTTAAAACGTCCCCCCAATCCTGAAAATAAAAATAGTTGGATAAAACAATTAGAGGAGGGAACGTTAAACCTTGAAGGGTTTGTTTCTCAAATTATTGCCTCTCCTGAAATGCAAAGTCATTATGCGTTAGCAACCGAATGGGATTTTGTATTATAAGTCGTCGTAAATTAAATCGGAAAACAAGAATCCCGATTATTAAGTGACGAACCTTATGAGAGAAAATGCGGGCATCATTAGCGACAACAAAGATTGGCTTAAGCGAAATTGTCGATTACCGAAGGAAATCCTCGTTGATAGCATCAATAGATTGTGCGTGGATATTATAATTATTACGGAATTATTGGTAATTGCAAGAGCTTAAGTACCTTTGTTTATCGAATTATACTCCTGCTTTTCAAATGGCTCAATCGGCGTTCACAACGCAGAAGCTATAACTGGAAGGGGTTTAATGAACTGATAAAGTATTTTGGAATAGCGAAACCACGAATCTGTCATGCTTTCTGAAAACGTAACAAGAACCGTGTGCAAAGTGAACAGTTTTGAAGAGCCTTGTTCGGTAATTCCGCACGCAGGAATCTGTGAGTGGGGCAGTTGGGTAACTGTCTGTTCTACCTCGATCAGAGTAAAGTTAAATCTTATGTTTTTAGGTAAAGAGTGATTGTTATTATTCATCATCATTATTTAACTTTATTCTGACCCCAGTTATTTCGCCAGTTATTTCCAGTTATTCCTTAAAAAATTAATTTTATTAACCCCATATAAATTTAAATATTTTTTATCAATAACTTAAATATTCTGATGCAACCTCCCACATCGGCTTTCCTGTTGCAATAGTTTTAACACTCGCCCAGCCTGCCACTTTATAATTTTTATTAGCCCTTAATAATTGACCATTAGCTAATCTTAATTCGGTGATTCGTTTACCCATGAGGGCGGCTGGGTTGATTTTATAACGCATTCCCCCGACTCTTACCATATCGCCCCCTTGTCTATAATAAGGGTCAGGGTTAAATAAATTATCGGCAACATCTTCTAAAATGGCCTTAATTTGCTGTCCTGATAATACTTTAACGTAACTATTTGGGTAAGTAATAGCGGTATGATTCATTAGGTCTTCAAAATAAATCGTCTGGTTAGGCAATAGGCTTGTTCCCCAGCGAAATCCAGGTGAAAAAGAAATGTCAGCTCCTTTAATCATTTGTAAAGCATTTAATAAAATCTCATCAAAACTTCCTGAAAAAGTATCGCGCCGATAAAGTAATTTATCAGTTACCGCCAAGGGGTGGCGTAAAGTCTTTAAAAAGGGTTTACGAATAGTGTTAATAAACGTTTGTATTTTTTGATCGGGGGTAAGTAAATTAGAAAAAACTGGTAATAATTGATAACGACACGCTTTTAATTGACCTTTTTCAATAGCTAAATCAACCACCCCTAAAAACTTACCCTGACTTCCTGCGTTAGTTACCCAAGTTTTATTAATGAGAATAGGTTTAGGAATTGCATCATGAGTATGTCCCCCTAAAATAATATGTAAGCCATTAATACGCGATGCAAGTTTTAAATCAACATCCATCCCATTATGAGATAACAACACAATGACATCGGCTTTTTTAGCTAATTTAATTTCATCAATAATCACTTGTAAACGTTGTTCCTGAATGCCAAATTGCCAATCAGGAATAAAATAACGTGGATTAGCGATCGGCGTATAAGGGAAAGCTTGTCCAATAATTGCAATCCGTGCATTTTTTAACTGTTTAATTATATAAGGCTTAAAAACTTCGGCTTGATCGGTATTTTGGTTAAATTGAGCTTCTTCGGTTAATAAAATATTTTGAGCAATAAACGCCCCTTTAAACTGCGCAATATTTTTTTTAAATTGTTTTACCCCATAAGTAAACTCCCAATGCCCCGTCATAACATCTACGCCTAATAAATTAGCGAGTTGCAGCATATCTTGACCTTGTGTCCATAATGCGGTTGCTGAACCTTGCCAGCTATCGCCTCCATCAAGTAATAAAGTATTCTCTAAACCGCTTTCATTTCTAAGTTGCTTAATTAAGGTGGCTAAATGTGCCATTCCTCCCATTTTTCCATAAAGACTAGCGGCTTCAACGAAATCAACATCACTAAAAGCATAGGCTTCACGTGAGCCTTTTTTTATCCCAAAAAAGTTTAAAAGATGTTCTCCAGTTATATGAGGTGGAAAATTAATTTCATTACCAATACCTTGATTGATGTTGGGTTCGCGATAATAAAGCGGTAATAATTGCGCATGAATATCCGTAAAATGCAATAATCGTGTATTTCCAAAAGAGGGCAGTTGATATAAGTTTTCTGGTGTAGAATAAAATTCTCGACTCAAATCAGGGCATAAACCCAAAACCATTAAAGCCTGTAAAAATTGCCGCCGCTGCATCTAAAATTGATCGACAATGAGTTGTGGTATTTTTATGGTCATAGTTTTACCCTTTTTCATCATATTGTAAATATATAGTTTAGAAGACTGTTTTTCATAGTATTTAAGTTTTTTTATGTTAAAATTGCATAGAATCTAAAGGTAAAGTAATCTTTTAGATGTAGAAATAATCATGCTGTAGTGATGTCAAATAAAATAAATAAAGAGAATTATTATGCAATCTAATCAAACTATTACCTTACAATCTTTATGGCGATACCCCGTTAAATCTATGCAAGGAGAACAAGTAACGAGTAGTGATATTTCTGTTTCTGGTTTAATTGGAGATCGTGCTTTTGCACTACTTGACCATGAAACAGGTATTATTGTTAGTGCTAAAAATCCTAAAAAATGGCCAACTATGTTTGCATTTAATGCTAACTATACGGATTTAACTACAAATACAGTTACAATTACATTACCTGATAGTACACAAATTAAAAATACTGATAAAAATATTAATACAGTTTTATCTATAGCTTTAGGTAGGGAAGTTAAGTTAATTTCTCAAGTACCTAAAAAACCTCAGCTTGAAGAATATTGGCCAAACATTCCAGAATTAGAAAATCAAGATATTGTGACAGATGAAGATATGCCTACAGGGACGTTTTTTGATTTAGCTAATTTACACTTAGTAACAACCTCCACATTAACAGAATTATCGCGTCTATATCCAGAAGGAAATTTTGCTATTCAACGCTTTCGTCCAAATCTAGTTTTAAAAACTCAAGCTATAGGGTTTATTGAAAGTAATTGGATTGGTAAGACTTTAGCTATTGGATCTGCATTACGATTAAAAATTACTGACCACTGTCCTCGTTGTGTAATGACTACATTAGCCCAAGGTGATTTACTTAAAGATCATAATATCCTTCGCACAGCCGCACGAAATAATCAGGCTCATGTTGGTGTATATGCAGAAATAATTCAAGCAGGGAATGTAAGCTGCGGCGATAGCATTATTCTCTTAGACTAAAGTATGATATATCTAGCTTAAAATATAAATTTTATAACCCAATACTTTCATTGAGATTAGGATAATTATCGCCGCTGCATTTTAATTTTAATTTAAAATTGTGATGAAATTTGAGATTGTATTTTCATTGCCATTGCTTTTTGATTTTGTGCATCACGGATAGGTCTACCGACAACAATATAATCAGCACCATTTTGAAAGGCTTGTTCAACACTGACAACCCGTTTTTGGTCATCCTCTTCACGATTATCAACGGGGCGAATTCCCGGCGTAATCACGAGCAAACGTGAATCAAGTTCTTTTCGGATCATGGCAACCTCAAGTCCTGAGGAAACAATTCCATCACATCCTAATGCCAAGGCGCGTTTAGCCCGTGATAAAACTAAGGCTTTAACATCACATTGAAAGCCTAAATCATCTAAATCGCCTCTATCTAAGCTCGTTAAAGCGGTCACGGCTAAAACTTTTAGATCTCCTTTATTAGCTGCCGCTGCTTCCATGATTGCATTATTACCGTGAATAGTTGCAAAATCTATCCCTTTAGAACTTAAAGCCTTAATTGCTCGCCCAACTGTTGCAGGGACATCAAAAAACTTTAAATCGACAAATACTTTTTTATTACGTTGTTTAAGCCAATCAATAAACTCAAAATAATCGCCTGACATAAATAATTCCATGCCAACTTTATAGAAAATAACAGAATCGCCTAGTTCTTCAACAAGGGCTTTAGCATTAGCAATACTAGGAACATCAAGTGCCATAATAAGGCGTTCTTGAACAGGGATAGTTTTATTTGAGATAAATGACATGGTTTATTTAAAAATAAAATTAAGTGATATAAAGATAAAAAATAATCTCATGATGATGATATTTTAGATATATTGAATGGATAAAATTTCATAATCTATGTCGCCTCCAGGGGCTTTAACGGTCACAACATCCTCGGTTTCTTTACCGATTAAGGCGCGAGCAATAGGTGAACCCACTGAAATACGATGTTCTTTTATATCCGCTTCATCCACGCCTACGATTTGATACGTTACTACTTTTTCCGTTTCAATGTTTTCAATTTCAACGGTTGCTCCAAAAATAACCCGTCCATTGGCATCTATTTTAGTCACATCAATAATTTCAGCATTAGAAAGTTTACCTTCAATATTTTTAATGCGTCCTTCGGCAAAACTTTGTTGTTCGCGTGCTGCATGGTATTCGGCATTTTCTTTTAAATCACCATGTTCACGCGCGGTGGCAATATCTGCAATAATGCGTGGACGGATGACTGATTTTAATTCTTCTAATTCAGTGCGTAGTTTATTAGCACCAATAACGGTTAAAGGGAATTTATTCATGAGTTATTCCTAGTTTTAATCTAAAAAACCTGAGCGTTTTGTAAAACACTCAGGTTGCAATGGTTATTTAATAATAAAAATAATTAATTTAAACGTGCATGTAAATCTTGTAGGCAATTAACATCGCCCGCTTCTAATTCACCTAAGGCATAACAAGCGGCTTTTGCGCCTGCTAAAGTCGTATAATAAGCAACATGATGCTGTAAAGCTTCACGGCGCATCGTGAATGAATCAGCAATAGCTTTAGTACTCACGGCGGTATTAATGATGAGTTGAATTTGATCGTTTTTAATCATATCCACCGTATTAGGTCGTCCAGCATTCACTTTATAAACCTCATCACAAGGAATGCCCGCCTCTTTTAAAACCTTGGCCGTTCCACGGGTAGCAACGATTTCATAATCTTTTGCCACTAGCATTTTAGCCACGTCGATAATTTTAATTTTATCTTCATCACGAATACTAATTAATACTTTACCCGTATGACTTAAATCAACCCCTGCGGCTCGTTGAGATTTGGCAAAAGCTTCACCAAAGGTTTTACCTACGCCCATTACTTCGCCAGTTGATTTCATCTCAGGGCCTAATAATGAATCAACGCCGGGAAATTTTACGAATGGAAATACCGCTTCTTTAACTGAAAAATAATCAGGGATACACTCTTTAGTATAGCCTTGTTCTTGTAAACTTTTACCTGCCATGCAACGGGCAGCAATTTTAGCTAAAGGATAACCCGTCGCTTTAGAGACAAAAGGCGCAGTTCGTGAAGCGCGTGGATTGACTTCCAAAACATAAATATCTTCACCTTGCACCGCAAATTGAGTGTTCATTAAGCCGCGAACACCTAAAGCTTTTGCCATTTGTCCGACTTGTTCCCGTAATTTATCTTGAATTCTAAGCGGCAATTCATACGGAGGAATTGAACAGGCAGAATCACCCGAATGTACTCCAGCTTGTTCGATATGTTCCATCAGACCACCGATTAAAACGGTTTCGCCATCATAAATAGCATCGACATCCATTTCAACCGCATCATTTAAGAAACGATCTAAGAGAACAGGCGAATCATTAGAAACACTAACCGCCTCTTTCATGTAACGGCGTAAGCCTTCATCATTAAAAACAATTTCCATCGCGCGTCCACCTAAAACATAAGAAGGTCGAACCACTAAAGGATAACCCAATTTTTCAGCGGCATTAATCGCTTGTTCGGTAGAGCGAGCGGTCGCATTCGGGGGTTGTTTCAGATTCAAACGCTTTAATAATTTTTGAAAACGTTCGCGATCTTCGGCTAAATCAATCGAATCAGGCGATGTACCAATAATCGGCGCACCCGCTGCTTCCAAAGC
Source organism: Methylococcaceae bacterium (assembly GCA_030627205.1). Lineage (GTDB taxonomy): Bacteria > Pseudomonadota > Gammaproteobacteria > Methylococcales > Methylomonadaceae > WTBX01. Next base: position 34,819 of record DAOUSN010000023.1, on the reverse strand, counting down.
CCGGGCTAATTTTAAGGGCGTTTGTCCCCCATATTGTACAATCACCCCTTTAGGCTGTTCTAAATCAATGATTTCTAAAACATCTTCCAAGGTCAAGGGTTCAAAATATAAGCGATCTGAGGTATCAAAATCAGTGGAAACTGTTTCAGGATTACAATTAATCATGATGGTTTCATAGCCATCTTCGCGTAAGGCTAAGGCGGCATGAACACAGCAATAATCAAATTCAATTCCCTGTCCAATCCGATTAGGCCCGCCGCCTAAAATAATAATTTTTTCTCTATTAGTTGGACGCGCTTCACATTCACGTTCATAGGTCGAATATAAATAAGCGGTATCCGAATCAAATTCAGCCGCACAGGAATCAATGCGTTTATAAACAGGACGAATGTTAAATTTATGGCGTACATTTCGTACTTCCGATTCAACCGTTTCTAATAATTTAGCTAAACGCACATCTGAAAAACCTTTACGTTTTAATGAAAATAAATCTTTTTCACTTAAAGCGGCTAAGGTTTGGGTTTTTAATTTATTTTCATGTAAAACTAAATCTTCGATTTGTGCTAAAAACCAGCGGTCAATTTTAGAGGCTTCAAAAATTTCTTCTATTGTCATCCCATTCCGAAAGCCATCGGCAACATACCAAATTCGATCAGGCCCTGGATGACGTAATTCGCGTTCAATTTTATCTTGTGTGTCCTCACTGCCATCGAGTTCAATGACTTCATCTAAGCCTGAAACGCCCGTTTCTAACCCGCGCAAGGCTTTTTGTAAAGACTCTTGAAAAGTACGCCCAATCGCCATCACTTCACCGACGGATTTCATTTGGGTAGTTAAACGATCATCGGCTTGCGGAAATTTTTCAAAAGTAAAACGAGGGACTTTAGTCACCACATAATCAATCGTCGGTTCAAAAGATGCAGGCGTTGCTCCGCCAGTAATTTCATTTTTTAATTCATCTAAAGTATAACCTATCGCTAATTTTGCCGCGACCTTAGCAATTGGAAATCCCGTTGCTTTTGACGCGAGTGCAGAGGAACGCGACACTCTTGGGTTCATTTCAATGACTATCATTCGCCCATCTTCAGGATTAATCGCCACTTGAACATTTGACCCGCCTGTATCCACCCCAATTTCACGCAAAACCGCTAAAGAAACATTGCGTAAAATTTGATATTCTTTATCGGTTAAGGTTTGTGCAGGCGCAACCGTAATCGAATCGCCTGTATGAACCCCCATAGGATCAAAGTTTTCAATGGAACAGATAATAATACAATTATCATGGGTATCTCGGACTACTTCCATTTCGTACTCTTTCCAACCCAATACCGATTCTTCAATTAAGAGTTCATTCGTGGGGGATAAATACAAACCTCGTTCGCAAATTTCAACAAACTCTTCTTTATTATAAGCGATACCGCCCCCGCTGCCACCCATAGTAAAGGAAGGACGAATGACAGTAGGATAGCCGACTTCTTTTTGAGCGGCAAAAGCTTCTTCCATCGTGTGAGCGGTGTTGGATTTTGCCACCTCAAAGCCTAATCTTCCCATGGCTTGATTAAATAATTCACGATCTTCTGCCATATTGATGGCTTCTTTAGACGCGCCAATCATTTCCACGTTATGCTTGGCTAAAACCCCGTGTTTATCTAAATCTAAGGCGCAATTTAAGGCGGTTTGTCCACCCATCGTCGGCAAAACGGCATCGGGTTTTTCTTTTTCTATAATTTTTTCAACCGTCTGCCAGTCAATAGGCTCGATATAAATGGCATCTGCCATATCGGGGTCAGTCATAATAGTAGCAGGATTCGAGTTGACTAAAATGACTCGATAGCCTTCCTCGCGTAAAGCTTTACAGGCTTGCGTTCCAGAATAGTCAAACTCACAAGCTTGACCAATGACAATAGGCCCTGCGCCCAGTAATAAGATAGATTTTAAATCGGTTCTTTTTGGCATTTTGTTTATGTATTAGAAAGATAATTATTTTTTCTCAAGTTTTAACTTTTATAAGCAGATTATAAAATTAAAACCTTCAAGTTGTTCTAAAGTATAAATACATTCTTCAGGAAATTCTTTTAAGGGAAGTTTAGTTTCGATAGCGGCATAACGCCGCGCATATCTATAGCAATCAATGATTCGTTTTAATTTATTCAACACGACTGCCTATGTCTTCTCCCGTAGAAAATCTTGCATATCTTCATTATCCACACGACTATAAATTTCACTAACAGCTAGTTTTAAATCCAGCGACTCAAAAAAAACGTCATCCCCTAAAAAATAATGTTCTGATTTCCATCCTAAAGAACGACGGCTGATTTCAATGTCGATAAAATTTTGTTCAATCAATACATATTCTTGTAAGCTAGCTAACGATTGATACGCTAAACGTTTAAGACTGCGGTCTTTTTGTTGGGTCGAGTCAGACAAGACTTCAACAATTAAAATCGGCTTTTCAGTAGAGACATTATTTCCATCTTCTTGATTACAAATCACCATTACATCAGGATAAAAAAATTTAGTCTCTGAGACATAAACCTTAAAATCTGAACTCACAGCTTCACAAGAAGTGTCTTTTAAATGCTGTCGAAACTCACCAAATAAATTCCCTCCAATTCGTTCATGATTAAGTTTCGCTCCTGCCATTGCATACACATAACCATCAATATATTCATGCTTTACTTCAGAGATTAATTCACCCTCTAAATACTCTTCTATACTAATTATGTCATCTTTTAAAACCGCACTCATAACATTCTCACATTAAATTAAAAATTTATTTATGATTCCATCATTTCGACAAATTTATCAAACAAAGCGTCAACATCCTGAGGCCCTGGACTTGCTTCTGGATGCCCTTGAAAACTAAACGCAGGGCAATCAGTACGCTCTATTCCCTGTAAACTACCATCAAATAAAGAATGATGAGTGGCTTTGACATTATCAGGTAAAGAGCTTTCATCGACGGCGAAACCGTGATTTTGGCTGCTAATCATAACGCGACCTGTCGCTTTTTCCTGAACAGGGTGATTAGCCCCATGATGTCCAAATTTCATTTTAACCGTTTTTGCCCCACTCGCTAAAGCTAATAATTGATGCCCTAAGCAAATACCAAAAACAGGGGTTTTAGTTTTTAAGATTTCCTTTATCGCTGCAATGGCATAAGTACAGGGTTCTGGATCACCGGGGCCATTGGATAAAAAGATACCATCAGGATTCATCGCTAAAACCTCGATCGCAGGTGTGGTAGCAGGAACAACGGTTACTCGACAACCTCGGTTAGCCAATAATCTTAAAATATTACGTTTAATGCCAAAATCATAAGCCACCACATGGCTAGTTAAATTTTCAGCTTTTTTATGACCTTGAATTAAATCCCACGTATTTTCAGTCCATTCATAAGATTCAGCAACAGTGACTTCTTTTGCTAAATCTAAGCCTTTTAAACCCGAAAATTTAGCAATTTCTTGTTTTACTTGTTCAAAATTCACCGTATCACCTGTAATAATACAACCCCGTTGCGCGCCTTTATCACGTAATAAACGGGTTAATTGGCGCGTATCAATTTCAGCAATCGCCACCACTTTATTATCGTGTAAATAATTGGCTAAGGATTTCTCATTACGCCAGTTGCTCGCTAATAAAGGTAAATCACGAATGACTAAGCCACTGGCAAAAACAGCGGTTGATTCATCATCTTCCCTAGTCGTTCCGACATTTCCAATATGCGGATAGGTTAAGGTTACTATTTGCCGTGCATAGGAGGGGTCACTTAAAATTTCTTGATACCCTGTTAAAGCAGTATTAAAAACAACTTCACCAATAGAACAGCCTTCTGCACCTATTGATACCCCTTCAAATACCGTTCCATCTTCCAATACCAACCACGCGGACTTACTCAAAATTACTTACCTCAATAGTGATAAATTTAGAATAAATAAAATTAATTTATCCCATTGTTAAAATATAAAATTAGGTTAATTCTACGAAATTATACAACATAGGTCATTAATAATTTTAGTCTATAACTTTAAGTCGCACGATTATCCTAGAAATCCAGCCTTTTCTTTACGATGGAGTGCGTTATACTTAGCCAATTTTTTTAACTACACTATTATGAATATTAAACACGCTTTAAATACTGTTCTTAATAAACAATCACTAAGTAACGAGCAAATGCGTGAAGTCATGTTACAAATAATGACAGGGAAAATTAGTGATGCTCAAATGGCAGGTTTTTTAATTGCACTGCGCTGTAAAGGTGAAACTGTTACCGAAATTACGGCTGCAGCTCAAGTGATGCGAGAATTATCAACCCCTGTTTTAGTCAAAGGAAAGCATGTTATTGATACCTGTGGAACAGGGGGAGATGGTGCAAATACATTTAATATATCAACAACGTGTACCTTTGTCGTGGCGGCAGCAGGTGGAACGGTCGCAAAACACGGTAACCGCTCAGTTTCTAGTTCATCAGGAAGTGCTGATGTCTTAGAGGCCGCTGGTGTTAACTTAAATTTATCACCTGAACAGGTTGGTGATTGCGTTAAAGAAATTGACTTGGGATTTTTTTTTGCACCTAAATATCATGGAGCAATGAAACACACAATTAGTGTTCGTAAAGAAATGGGAGTACGAACTCTTTTTAATATTTTAGGCCCTTTATCAAACCCTGCTTTGGCAAAAAATCAATTAATTGGAGTCTTTTCTAAAGATTTATTAGCTCCTTTAGCACAGGTACTTAAAAATTTAGGGAGTGAGCATGTGTTAATTGTTAGTGCTAATGATGGTTTAGATGAATTTAGTATTGCTAGTCCAACGGCTGTTGCAGAACTTAAAAATGGTATTATTGATTATTATGAAATTAGCCCAGAAACTTTTGGTTTACAAGGTGGAAGTTTAGCTGAATTAGCGGTCACGGATGCAGACTCAAGTTTAACTATTTTAAAATCGGTTTTAAATAATAAGTTAGGTACTGCGAAAAACATTGTGTTATTAAATGCAGGTGCAGCCATTTATACGGCAAATTTAACCAATTCGTTGCAAGCTGGAATCACTAAAGCAGAAGAAGTGATTGCTGATGGAACGGCGCAAGGCAAATTAAACGCACTCATTGAATTTACTAATCGTTATTAACGATAAAGGATATGCAAACCATGCGAAATTTTAAAAAAATAAGTTTATATTTTTTACTATTTTTATTAATTACCAATAGCTATGCTGACGATAAAAATAAGGTTTTTGCTGTTGAAAATTCTGTGGTTAAAATACATACTACTTTTGTAACCCCTGATTATTTATCACCATGGCAATTATCAAATCCATTGCAATCTTCAGGCTCTGGAACAGTTATTTCAGGTAACCGAATTTTAACGAATGCTCATGTTGTTGCTGATGCTAAATATATACAAGTTCAAAAACATAATGACCCCAATAAATATATTGCGCAAGTTAGTTTTATTTCTCATTATGCAGACCTTGCTATTCTAACCGTTAAAGATAAATCTTTTTTTAAGGATTTAACCGCACTTGCAATAGGAGTATTACCTGAACCTCAACAAGATGTAACCGTTTATGGTTATCCTTTTGGTGGTGAAACTTTAAGCATTACTCAAGGGGTATTATCACGTGTTGAACAACAATTTTATTCTCACGCCAATAGCTATTTATTAGCAGGTCAAATTGATGCAGCTATTAATCCAGGTAATAGTGGCGGCCCGGTGGTGGTCAATAATAAAATTGTCGGTGTCGTCATGCAGGCTATTTCCGCAGGTGTTGCTTCTAATGTCGGTTATTTTATCCCTCCTAGCATTATTCAACATGTTTTACATGATAGTAAAGATGGTAAATATGATGGTTTTCCTGAGCTTGGTTTCCGTACTCAACCCTTAGAAAACCCTTCAGCAAAAGCGGCTTACGGATTAACAAAAAAACAAAATGGGGTGCTAATTGTGAAAGTTTTTGAAAATAGTGCATCCATGGGAAAACTTAAAAAAAATGATGTTATTTTAAAAATAGATCAATACGATATCGCTAATAATGGGACAGTTAATTTTAGTAAAAACTTAAGAAGTCATTATGATCATGCTATTGAGTTACATTATATCGGTGATAAAATTAATGTGACTTATGTTCGTGATGGCAAGGTATCAACAACAACTTTAATTGCCCAAAAAAATGAAAATCATTATAGCCTTGTTGGACAACAAAAATATGATAATATCCCCGAATATTATATTTATGGTGGCATTGTTTTTATACCTCTTACTCGCAACATCCTTAACTCATGGGGAATTCCACAAGTAAATGCAGGTACTTTTAGGTTTTTAAACTATAGCCGTGAGTGGCCTTCTGTTAATAAGCAGCAATCAGTTATTGCATTACAAGTCTTAGCTGCTGATGTAAATTTTGGTTATCATGAAATTAATAGTTGGGTTGTTGATTTTATCAACGGTAAGCCTATTAAGAATTTTCTACAGTTTTGTCGATTATTAAAAAATAATCAGGAAAAATATATGGTGTTTGAAAATAAACAAGGTTATCAAATTATACTAGACCATAAAAAAGCGATGAATAGTGAAAAAGATATTTTGAAGTTATATCGTATTCCTGCTATCCATTCGGTTGGTTTATTTGATAAAAAATAACTTTTCTTTAATCGTTTTTAAAATTTATCCATAAACGTTGTAGGCAGATATAATTTATGATAACCAAAATATTTAGTGCCAGCCATATTATTTTTTTACTCATCACTTTAACTATTTTTCAAACGGTTAATGCAGAAGAAAAAATTTCATATCATGTCGAAATTAAAGGAATTGATGATGAAGATTTAAAAGAAAGATTATTAGGTTATTCACTGACTCAAAAACAACAAGATTTACCAGCTAATAATGTATTTATTTTAAAACAGCGAGCAAAAAAAGATATTCCTACTTTTATAAAATTATTACGTTCAGAAGCTTATTATAATTCTAAAATTAGAATAGAATTGGAAAAAAACTCTAATCAATATACACTTATTTTTCAGTTTAAATTAGGTCAAAAATACACTTTACAGCAAGTTAATATTCATCAAAATACCGAATATTTGCCAAAACCAACCCTTAAACAATTAAATCTTGAATTAAATCAACCTGCTTTAACCACAGCTATTTTAGCCGCAGAGCAACAATTATTAATTTATGCAAAAAATGAATCTTATGCTTTTGCAATACTTTGTCCTAAAAAAATTGTTGTAAATCATGATTTACAAACTGTTACTGTTGATTTGTGTTTAAAAACAGGTCAACAAGTGTTTATCGGAGCAGTAGATTTTACAGGTAATGACCATGTTAATGCTGATTTTTTAAAAGATTTAATTCAATGGCAACAAGGAGCGCGTTATGATCAAAAAATTATAAATGCACAACGTCTAAAACTAGTTGATAGTCGTTTATTTACTGTCGCACGAGTTCATTTAGCGACAACAGCAGATGAAAATGGACATTTTCCCATTACCTTTAAATTGACAGAGAGATTACCACGATCAATCAGTGCTGGGTTGAGATTAACCACAGATGATGAATTATTTTTACTACGTTTTGCTTGGGAGCATCGTAATTTATGGCAACATGGGGAAGCTATTGATGCTAAATTAAATATTTCCATTATCAAGTCTTCATTAGAAGTTAGTTTTCACAAACCAAGTTTCTATTTACCTGAGAATACTTTAGTAATTGATAGTGCGATTATTAATGAAGATACTGATGCTTTTAAAAGTCTGCGTGCTGAGATTTCTATTGCCATTGAGCATCAAATCACAGAAAAAAAACGAGTCAATATCGGTCTAGCTTATCAACTTTCTCATATTACTGAACATAATAATTTAACCAAAAATTTTAATTTAATTTCAATACCTGCGCGTTTTAGCTGGGATTTCAGCAATAACTATTTAGAGCCTACATCAGGTGGGCGATTATGGATTGATGAACGTCCTTTTTATGATATAGGTTCTGGGGCAAGTTTTCATAAGCAAAAAATTCGTTATAATCATTATTTAAGTTTGACTGCTACCAATGATTTAATTTTAGCTGGACGAATTATTATTGGTAATATTTGGGGGGCGCAAACAAATGATATTCCTGCAGATTTACGTTATTTTGCAGGTGGGGGGGATACTGTACGTGGTTATAGTTTTCAGTCGTTATCACCTAAAGATGGACAGGGGCAATTAATAGGTGGGCGTTCATTACTGGCACTTTCTATTGAACTACGTAGCTGGATAACTGAAAGTATAGGTGTGGTAGGATTTTTAGATGCAGGTCGCGCTTATAGTAACCCTTATCAAGATTTTGCAGATTTAAAAATGGGAGCAGGATTAGGTCTGCGTTATAAAACCCCGATTGGAGCACTTCGCCTTGATCTTGCACGACCATTGAATAAACGTGAAGAAGATGATGAATTTCAAGTTTATATTAGTATTGGTCATACCTTTTGAGATTTTTCCACTGTTTATTTTTCGATTTATTATTTAAATTGAAGTTCAATAGCAAATTTTAGATTAAACTGTTACTGTCTTAACATATCAACAAAACATTACAATCATGAATCCAGAATCATTGAGTTTTATTTTTTTAAATGCCTTTTTAATTAATAACTTTGTTCTTGCTCTTTTCTTAGGTCTGTGTCCTTTTGTCGGTGTTTCTGCAAAACTAGATACCGCCTTTAATATGAGTTTAGCGACTATGTTCGTGATGTTTGTTAGTTCAACCTGTGCTTATGGGATTAATTTAGTTTTAACTAAATTTAATTTAGAATTTTTACGTTTAATCAGTTATATTGCTCTTATTGCCTCGGCAGTACAGCTTGTTGAAATGATTTTAAAAAAATTTAGTCCTGTCCTATTTAGAGCTTTAGGAATTTTTTTACCACTAATAACGACAAATTGCGCTATCTTAGGCGTGGCATTATTTCAAACTACACGTCATTATGATTTTTTACAATCAGTTGCGTTTAGTTTAGGTGCAGGGTTAGGTTTTGGTTTAGCCATTGTCTTAATGGCAGGTTTAAGAGAAAAATTAGAACTGTCTAATTTACCTAATATTACTCAGTCTGCTGCATTAAGTATGATGCTTGCAGGGATTTTATCACTTACGTTTATGGGCTTTGCAGGTTTAGGCACTAGTTCCTAAAAAAGGAAATTTACTGATGATTAATTTTTTAATTGCTATCAGCGTTATTTTTATACTCATGTTAGCTTGGATTTGGGTTCAACAAATGGCAAGAACTTACGCTTTAAAACACCCAGAGCTAGGTAAGGCTAAAGAAGAAGGCTTAGGCTGCGGTAAAAGCTGTGGCTGTCAAGGAGGAAGTTGTCAATCATAAAAAACTTTTATTTAAGGTTCTTTTTTTTTAAAAAACTTAAGTTTTTCCTGAATTCGTATTCGAGCTTTAGTTGATAATCTAATATGTTGTTGATGCTTGTCAATATTCACTGCTAATTTTTGAATTAAATTTAATTGTTTGGCATAATTACGACACGTTTTACACATCCAGAAATGTATTTTCATTTCTATACGTTGCCATCTAAAAAGTTTAGTATCCTGTTGCTTGGATTTCAGCTCAATAATTTGATTGCACTTTAGCATAAGTATTTTTCTTAATTGAACCAATGTAGGTTTAAACATTGCCTAAGTTTCATTCGTGTTCGTGATAAAGCAACCCATAATTGATTATCAGTTTCAAAACCGAGCAATTGACGACATTCTTCGGTAGAAACCCCGTCTACCACCCGTAAAATGAATAACCTAGCCATAGTATCTGATAAGCGCGATTGGCAATGGTGAAAAACTTTCCAGAATTCTTCTGATTCCAGTATTTGCTCAGGAACAACCCAATCAGTTAAATCAATTTTCCAATTTCCTTCGGAATCAAATTGATAATTCATCAGGTTTTCACCTAAATCTTCTGTAGTTAATAAGGGAAGTTCTCTCTGAGATTTTCGATAATAATCCATAATTTTATGCTTTAAAATTCCAACTAGCCATGAGCTAATTGATGAATTATGATTAAATTTTGCAACACCTTGAATTGCCGCTAATAACGTTTCTTGTAATAAATCTTCTGCAACTACTTCACAACGAACTCTAGTAATGGCATATCTATAAAGCATATCACCATAATCATTTAACCAATTTTCAGGATCTATGCTTATTGTTTCTTTCATAAATTTATGGTGAGATCAATCACAAGAACATCCTGTTCAATATTCACTATTTGAAGCTTAGAAAATGAATGGATAAAAAAGTATACCCATTCATTTTGAATTAAATTTAAGTTGTAAAATTTGTTGCTGCAAAATCCCAGTTTACCAGTGACCAAAATGCTTCTAAGTATTTAGGACGCGCATTACGATAATCAATATAATACGCATGCTCCCAAACATCACAGGTTAATAAAGGTGTTAATCCATCTGTTAATGGACAGGCTGCATTACTGCTACTTACTAAAGATAAATTTCCTTCCTTATCTTTTACCAGCCACGCCCAACCTGAACCAAAAGTTGTCACTGCACATTTAGTAAATGCTTCTTTAAATTTTTCAAATGAACCAAAACTTGCGTCAATGGCATTAGCTAAATCACCACTAGGTTGACCACCACCATTAGGTGATAAGCTGTTCCAATAAAAAGTATGATTCCAGATTTGGGCGGCATGATTAAAAATACCACCAGATGATTTAGAAATAATATCTTCTAATGATAAACCTTCAAATTCTGTTCCTGGTACTAAATTATTTAAATTAGTGACATAAGTTTGGTGATGCTTACCATAATGATAGTTTAAAGTTTCTTCGGATATATGAGGTGCTAATGCTGTTTTTGCATAAGGTAATTCAGGAAGCTCAAAAGCCATGATATGTTCCAGTTGTAGTTAAAAAAATTGGTGATAATTAAAATTAATTTTTAGGGATATTCCTAAAGACCTAGTATTTTACTAAAGATTAACACTTTATCATTGATAGAGTCGTTAATAAAGAAAATTTATAACCAATTTTTGTAACAGGCAAAAAAAAGCGACCTTGTAAGTCGCTTTGAAGAGGATATAATTTTTAGGACTCTTTAGCTTGAGTGCATTTAAGAGTTGCATCTATCATATCGTATTAATTATCATAAGAAAATGTGGCATATTGTCACGCGACAAAATGTCGCGTTATTTATTAATCGTTAGTCCATTCAATAAATCACTAAAATCTGTTTCATAATCTGTCATTAATGCTGTTGCCGTATAAGTGACAAACTGAATTGTTCCCCAGTTACCACTTGCATAATAATTAAAATAAGAAAAAGGAGTCTCTTCAATGATGCTATTAATTTTAAGCACCATTATTTGATGTCCATTAAGTCGTATTTTTTTTTCAGAGATTATCTCAACCTTTGATACAACTGCACTCATATTTGTAAGTACTTGTTTCTTCAAACTATCTAATGATATAGGGGTACGATCAAAGATAACCATTGCATAACCACTACCACTTTTGTGTTCTAGTTGAATTTCGGCATCTTCATTGCTACTGCTGGTTTTTTTCCACAGCTTGTCGTTATAAATAATTTTATAGATATTATTTTTACCTTTCAAAAAAGTTTTTGTTTTTACGATCTTAACTTTTTTTATTTTCTTGGGTTTTGTTGTTTTTATAACTGTTATGTTCTTTTTTAAAGCAATTGTTTTTTTTACGTGAAGTTTGGTTGGTTCTAATTTAAAAGCCCAAGTACCATTAGAATATAAAATAACCCCTTGCCCATCATCGGTAATGGCATTAGTTCTTTCATTTGCTTGCAGTGAAAAACTTATAGATAATATCCCTACAAGCAATATCTTTGAAGAATATTTCCACGAATTTAACACTCTATCGCTCCAAATTTTAAAGTTAGCAAACGAATTTCCTGATGAGGAGCAATATGATGTTGTCATGATAGACTATTTTTTTACAATAGCACTCCAAGCAGTTAGCCATGCTTGAGATTGATAGTTATCTGCATTTTTTTCTAAATCACCGCTTAAAACCATTTTTAAAGTATGGGTAATAATTCCAAAAAAATAATTATAAGCTAATAAAGGTTCTAGTGAACGTATTTCACCTTCACGAATACCTACCTGAAAAATCTTTTTGATTTTGATAAAAGGAGGGGTATTTAATAAAGGTTTTTGTTCGGGTAAAAACTCATTAATTTTAAGTGTAATTAAAAATTGCATCACTTCTGGCATATCGTCTGTCAACCTAAATAATAAATCAACAATTTCTCGTAATTGTTCCGAAGATTTACGATTTCTACGACGAATATCATCAATAGAAATACTTAGACTATCTAAAATATTTCCATACAGTGCTTCTGCAATTGCTTGTTTATTTTTAAAATGCTGATAAATCCCACTAGGAGTTTTCAATCCAACCGCATCTTTAATCTCAGTAAGTGACGTATTGAAATAACCTTTTTTGGCAAATAATTTTAATGCCGCTTGTAATATTTCATCTTGAGTAATGACCCTTTTCGTTGTTTTTTGTTTTTCCTTATCCATGCCTTTTATTGTTCTGTTTTATTTTTAGAAACATTCAAGCTGTATTATTTATTAGCTTGAGTCATGTCCCCTTTTTTAGAGTAATTTATTTATATTGTAAAGTTTATTTAAAATTAACTCTTAAGCCAAAAGTTTTATTACTTATTTTTGCTTTTTCTAAGGGGGGTTATTCTTTTAAGGTTGCAATAGCAGCCATTAAATAATTAATCATCGACCACAAGGTTAAAATAGCTGCAATGTAAAGTAGCCAATAACCCCAAGTTAGAATAGGAAGTCCAATAAAATCTTCACCATAAAGTAGTAAACCAATAGCAAGCATTTGTGCGGTCGTTTTCCATTTTCCTAAGGGGGAAACTTTTACGGTTGCTCTTTGTCCTATCTCTGCCATCCATTCTCTTAGTGAGGCAATAGTAATTTCACGACCAATAATAATGGCAGCAGGAATAGTAAGATAAGGGTTATGCGCTGTTTCTACCAATAAAACCAGTACAAAAGCAACCATTAGTTTATCAGCAACAGGATCAAGAAAAGCACCAAAAGCGGTTTCTTGTTGCATTTTTCGTGCAAGATAACCGTCTAACCAATCGGTAATCCCTGCCAGTATAAAAATCACCGTGCAAGCAATATTTGCATATTGCCACGGTAAATAAAAAATAATCGCCAATAACGGAATAAAAACAATCCGTAACAGGGTTAAATAAGTTGGGATATTAAATTTAAGTGTCATCTTGATGATGAAAAGTATCGTATATACATTGTGCTAATGGGCGACTAATGCCCTCTATGCTACAAAGTGCTTCTACGCCTACGCGAAAAATACCTTGAGAGCCTCTAAATTGTTTTAATAATTGTTGTCGTCTTTTAGAATCTAAGCTGTTAATACCATCTGGAGAAGATTTTTGCTTTGCTTTACCACGTCTTTGTCGACTTGCGGTAATAATAGCGAAACGACGCGCCTCGTCACGGATGTATTGAATGAGCAATAAGGCACTTGCCGTTGGATTTATATCCAAAGGTTGCTGTTGACCTACTAAAATAAGTTTTTCCATACCCACTTTTTTATCAATGCCTTTTGAAACTGCAACTATTATAACATTTTTTATACCTATTTCAATCCGCTCCCAGCAGTTAAACTGGGAGATACTAACCAAAAAAAGGCACAAAAAAAGAAAATGAGTCTGGTCTAGATGCTAGTAACTTAAACGTAACAATTTGATTATCTTAAAATAAAAGATTGGCATAAAACAAAGAAAAATTCAATAGAAAATATTTATAAAGAGTTAAATAATACCATAAACAGCTTTCATTTATGGATAAATATCATTTATTAAAAAACGGTTTTTACTCGCACTCGTATTCTTAATTTTCCAACACTAATTCTCTTTTTTCCTGATTCAACACTTACTTCAAAGCCCATAGTTATAATTTTTTTAACAGCCTCAGGAGCAATGGCAACTCGTTTTTCACCTTTATGGATTTCTTTTGAAAATACCAATTTTCATACAGTCTTCATTCATTGGGTTTATTTATAGTTGTATAATATTTTTGTAACCAAGATCCTGCCAGCATTGACACGATAAAAATAAATGAATCAAGAAAGTTTATCCCTAAACTAGCAAGGGCAGGGCCTGGGCAAAAACCTGCTATTCCCCAGCCAAGACCAAATAAGATTGCCCCTATTATCAGTGGACTATCAATATCTGTACGCGTCGGTAGTCTAAATTTATCATCAAAAAGAGGTCGATTACGTTTTGAAATAAAATTAAATGCGATAATGGTGACCAATAATGCACCTCCCATTACTAAAGCCAAACTAGGATCCCAATTACCAGTTACATCTAAGAAACTGAGTACTTTATTAGGGTTAATCATCTGGGAAAGTGCAAGCCCTATACCAAAAACAATGCCTGCAAATAATGCAACTAACGCTTGTTTCATAAGGTTATGCCCAATAAATGACGGATTATAAATACACTAACACCACCAGATAGCATAAAAACAATAGTTGCTATAATAGATCTTAGTGAAAATCGTGCAATACCACAAATACCATGTCCACTAGTACATCCATTACCTAAGCGTGTTCCAAATCCAACTAAAAAACCCGCTAAGATTAATAATATTGAGGGGAAATTTTTACGGGGTACAAAAGACTCAGGAAAAAAAGTTATAAAAATAATTGCACCTGCGATCATTCCCAATAAAAAAGATAAACGCCAAAACCATTCGCCTTTAATAGGGGTTAATAACCCCGTTAACATTCCGCTAATTCCAGTAATCCGACCATTAAATAACAACATTATGCTTGCACTAAGACCAATTAATAATCCTCCAGAAAGTGCGGTATAGGGGGTAAAATTTTCCATTGTCTGTTTAAAAAAGATAAAATTGTAGTTATTGCTGAAAAAATTCAGCAAGTGTATTTAAAAATAATTGATTTTCTTGAGGTTTCCCAATGGTTACTCTTAAGCAATCGGTTAATAACCCACCTTGAGGAGATAAATTTTTAATCAAAATTCCACGGTCTTTTAATACAGTGAAGGTATTATTAGCTAATGAATCTGGAGTTTTAAATAAAATAAAATTTGCCGAACTTGGATAAACTCTAAGCTCTTTTATCGCCTTGAGTGCGGTTAGAACTAAAGTGCGTTGTTGGCAAATTTTCTGTGTTTGTTGTTCAAAAATAGCATAATGTGATAAAGCAAAGTAAGCTGTTTTCTGAGTTAATACATTAATATTATAAGGCAGGCGAATTTTATCTAATTCAGCAATAATTGCTGGGTGTCCTGCTATAAATCCTAAACGTAACCCTGCTAATCCAAGTTTTGATAAAGTACGCATGACTAATAAATTTTCATAATCCTTCAATGATTCAATAAAACTTGCTTGAGCAAAGGGAGCATAAGCTTCATCAATAATAACTAAACCAGTGGCTGCGAGCATAATTTTTTTAATCGCCTCCGTATTAAATAAATTTCCAGTTGGATTATTGGGGTAAGCTAAAAAAATCACCTCTGGCTGATATTTTTCTATAGCGATAAGCATTGCAGCTAAATCTAACGAAAAATCACTCTTTAGAGGAACGCTGTGATAATTCAATCCCAAACTTAAACTAATCTGTTTATACATCACAAAACTAGGCTCAGGAGCAAGTACATTGGAGTTTTCCGGTAATGCCATTAATAATAATTGAATGATTTCATCAGAGCCATTTCCTAATAAAACCTTAAATATATCGGGGATTTTATTAACCTGTTTAATAATCGTATTTAATTCATTAGCAACAGGATCTGGGTAACGATTCAACTCACAGGTTTTTAGGACTTCTAACCATTGCTCAATGATTTCATCAGGTAAATTATAAGGGTTTTCCATGGCATCTAGTTTAATAAAATTAGTGGCATTGGCAACTTTATAGGCTGACATTTCAAGAATTTGTCGACGAAAAATACGGGAAATAAGAGAATTATTCATAATTTAAGTCATTGTTTTATTGTTGGCAAACACCAAGATACTGTCCTGTTATTTTAGTTATAATTTTCATGGTTCCAACTTCCCCGAGAATATTCATATTAATGACTCCAGTAAATGATTGCTGTTGATAATTAATTACCCCATCACCTATCATTTTTATCCCTTGTTGTGAGCAATTCATTTTCCATTTAGCAGTGTTAGTTTGAATCACCATATCGACCATTTCACAATTTTGATTTTTTAGCATAATGCGAGGATCAAGCGCATTTTCTTTAGTCATACATTCTATTGATGTAGTTGTCATCGGTGGCATTTCAACCGCTATTCCTGACATTTTTGCAGTTGAGGTTAATTTCCACTGCCCTTCTTTAATGTCAAGTAATTTAGAATTATCCGCCATAGCACCATAATTTGTAAGTAAACAAAGTGTCATTAAGATAATTTTTTTCATGGTTGCTTTCCTAAATCTTTTGAAATATAAGCATTTTATAATACACTAGATCAGTTAATTATTTGTAGATAATTTTACTTGAAAAAAATTGATAACCTAGATAAATAATAATTACTAAAAATAGCCATCCGCTAACTAAAGGCCCGACTACACCATCATAACTACTTACTAAATAAAGATACTCAGATTGCTGATTGGTATTAAAAAAATCTTTGCTTACTTTTATTTGCCAAACCCAGCTAGCATGACAACCAATACATAAACCTAAACTTTGTTTAACTTGGGTGCGGATAATAGCTAAAAATAAACCGACAATAAAAAGAGCAATAAAGGCTGATAAAATTTCAGGGTTCAGCCAATTTGCGAACGCTTCCGCTAATAATTTAAAGCTACTATTAAAATGAAGCTCTTCATAAGTAATCGGCGTGCTACTTTTTAAAAAATGTAAGCCAGCATAATAAACTGAGCTAATCAAAATAGCCATAGTCACGACCATTTTTTTTCTAAGCCCTACGAGTAATAACCCTCTAAATAAAGGCTCTTCAGCGAAAGAAATTAACAAGGCTAATAGCAAGGCAATGGCGAGTCGTTCAACTACTTTAATAATCGACCAGTCTCGACTAACATCTATAGTGTGAATATCTAAACCATAAAGAATGGCTAATACAGGTGCTAAGGTTAATAACCCTAATCCAAGTCCTAACCCAAGTTGTTTAAAAAAAATTGCTTTAGGTGCAAAACCAATTTGTTTCCAAGATAAGGCTAAATATCGCCGCAATGGAAAGATACTTAGAATTAAAAAAACCTGAGTGCCTTTGCTCACCAATTTGCGTAATGCCAATATATCACCCGCAAGCACTAAAATAAAGTAACTAAGCAGACAAGAAATAAGGGCAAGGCATATCAGTAAGATTAATGGTGCTAAGGCATAACGTATAGAGTTCACTATTTATAAAAGTAGGCTTAAGCTGTAAAAAATACCTACTATAAAGCATCTTGAGTTGCTTGTCTGCGATAAATAAAAAATTCAATAAGTTGGCGTATTTTCAACTAATTAACCACTCTTTTAATTTTTATTAAGAGGTTTATTTTAAAACTAAGTTTATAATGGATAACTTAACCATCAGTTCCACATTTTATGTGGGAGATAATAAAATTTAACTTAAAAATAATAATATGTTTGAAATTGAATATGAGTTACGTGAAGAAGATTTAGTTGCATTTAATGAAATGCGTTTGAAAGATAATACCGAAATACAGGCAACTTTGCGTAAAAACCGTTTGTTTGTCCCTTCGGTTATAATATTTATTGCCATGTTTTATTATTTTTATTATAACGATACCAGTACCCCTTATTATATTACTTTTATCGCGGTTGCTTGGGGATTTGTTTCGCCTTACATGATTAAAATGGATATGCGTCGTCAAATTTTAGAAAGTTATACGAAAGAAGAGCGCGAAGATATTTTAGGTGAGCATAAATTAGTAATAGGACAAGAACATTTAATAGATAAAGCCCCTAATGATAAGCATAAGTTTTTATGGGAAGACATGGTGCGGGTTGAATATGCGAAACAAGCTGTGTATATTTATATCGCGCTTGATTCTGCGATTATTATTCCCGTAGAAACCGTAAAAAGTGGTAATTTAGAAAAGTTTGCTGAACAAGCAGAAAAAATGATTGATCGGTTAAGCTAGCAACATAATTTTGGTTACCTGTCATCTATAATCCCATCACGTTTTTGAATATAATAACGACAGGCATCAATACATAAACCTTTAGTTTCATAAGGGCCGCTAATTTTATCAACGGTATAAAACCACCAGCCGTGTTGATTAATATAATAACGGTCTTGTGGTTTAAAAACTGGATTTAAAGGTTTCTTGGATTTATTTTTCATGCGTTTATTTTAAACGTATTTCATCTGTTATCAAATTATTGAGAGTGTTTTGTTTTAATCACTATGTTAAATTTTAAAAATGTTTGTTTACGTCGCGGAACGCAAGTCTTATTTTCTAATGCTAATTTTACTATTCATCACGGTCAAAAAGCAGGATTAACAGGGGCAAATGGTGTTGGTAAATCCAGTTTATTTGCGATGGTTAGAGGAGAGTTACAAGCTGATGAAGGTGACTTTGAATTATCAGCTACTTTGGCAATTGCTCATGTTGCCCAAGAAACACCAGCTTTAAACTCATCGGCATTAGATTATGTCATTGATGGTGATAATGAACTCAGATATTTACAACAACAATTATTAGATGCTGAACAGGCTAATGATGGCTTGCAACAAGCCGAAGTTCATGGCGCTTTAGAACATATTGAAGGCTATACAGCCGATGTGCGTGCATCACGATTAATGAGTGGATTAGGGTTTAGTAAACTCCAACAACAAAACTCGGTAAATTCATTTTCAGGGGGCTGGCGAATGCGCCTTAATCTTGCTCAAGCATTAATGTGTCGTTCCGATATATTATTACTGGATGAACCGACCAATCATTTGGATTTAGATGCGGTAATCTGGCTACAAGACTGGTTACTTAAATACCCTGGTACTTTGTTATTAATCTCTCATGACCGTGATTTTTTAGATACCATTACCACTAATATTGTGCATATAGAGCAGCAACAAGCAACATTATATAGTGGAAATTATTCAGCCTTTGAGCGAATGCGAGCTGAAAAATTAGCCCAGCAGCAATCTGCTTATGAAAAACAACAACGTGAAATTACCCATATTCAAAGTTTTATTACTCGTTTTAAAGCCAAAGCCTCTAAAGCTAAACAAGCACAAAGTCGAATTAAATCATTAGAAAAAATGGCATTAATATCCCAAGCTCATGTGGATTCTCCATTTAATTTTTCATTTCCTATTCCTGAAAAATTACCCAATCCGTTATTACAATTAGAACACGCCTGTTTAGGATATGGTGATCAAGTTATTATAGAAAATGCAAACCTTTCAATTTCACCTGGCGATAGAATCGGCTTATTAGGGCCTAATGGTGCAGGAAAATCAACTTTAATTAAAGTATTAGCGGCTGAATCTAAGTTATTAAATGGTCAATTATCAGGTTCAGAGCATTTAAAAATTGGGTATTTTGCCCAACATCAATTAGAGCAATTACATTTAGATGAAAGTCCATTATGGCATTTACAACAACTTGATAATCAAGCTACTGAAAAAGAATTACGCAATTTCCTAGGCGGCTTCGATTTTAAAGGTGATAAAGTTCTAGCTAATGTTGAACCTTTTTCTGGAGGTGAAAAAGCTCGTTTAGTATTAGCATTATTAGTTTATCAAAACCCCAACTTATTATTACTCGATGAACCAACAAATCATTTAGATTTAGAAATGCGCCATGCACTAAATATTGCCTTACAAGATTATCAGGGGGCAATGTTAGTTGTCTCCCATGATAGACATTTATTACGCTCTGTTACTGACCGTTTTTTATTAGTGGCTGATGGGAGTTTACAAGTTTTTGAGGGTGATTTAGAAGATTATCGCTTATGGCTGGGAACTCAAAAAAGAATAGTTCAGGAAAATTTTGAAGTTGAGGTTGATAAGCCTGCTATTTCCCGTAAAGATTTACGCAAACAAGAGGCATTACGTAGACAACGTTTAAAACCATTAACCGATGCGGTTAAGAAAGCAGAAAATGCTTTAGAACATTATCATCAACAACAGCAACAAATTGAACAACAACTTGCCGAGCCTAAATTGTATCATGAAACAGAAAAACAACAATTAAAACAACTGCTAACAGAAAAAAATAAAATTGATAACTCCTTAGCACAAGCAGAGGAAAATTGGATGGAAGCAGAAGAACAATTAATCGCAGCGGAGTAAATATATGTTTAATATGATGAAACTTTTTTTTGATATTGCGTTATTTAAAAAAACGCCAGCAGATGTTCCCAATACAGCTATCTTACAACCTATGGTGATTTGTATTTATAGTGTTATAAGTTTTTTGATGTTATTTATGTCTGAACCATGGACTAAAGCTCTATTAGAAGTTGCAGTAGGAATTATTTTAGTCAGTTTATTTTGTAAGATAACTTTATATTTGGGTAAAAAACCTGCCCGTTATCAGCAAACATTTATTGCTTTAATCGGTGTTGATACGATAATTAGTTTTTTTGCCTTTCCTCCTTTAGCAGTATTAGCATCACCAATGCCAGAAGGTTCATTTCCTATTAGCCTATTAGCTTTTTTTGTATTTATAGTTCTAATTTTATGGCATTGGGTAGTTGCAGGACATATTTTTCGTCATGCGTTATCTGAGCCATTTATATTTGGTTTAGGGGTTGCCTTACTTTACCTGATATTGTATTACCAACTAAATAATGCATTGTTTAGTTGAGCTAATTTTTACTATTAATTTAGGTAAAACTTTATGAATCAAGGTAAACTTTATATTATTTCCGCACCCTCAGGCGCAGGAAAAACCAGTTTAGTTAAACGATTAGTGAATGAAATAGAACGACTTAAGGTATCTGTCTCTCATACCACACGTGCTATCCGTAAAGGTGAACGTCAAGGTGAAGATTATTTTTTTGTGAGTATTGATTCCTTTGAGAACATGAAACAAGCACATGATTTCTTAGAATATGCACAGGTTTTTGACCATTTTTATGGAACAGCAAAACAAAGTGTGATTGATAATCTTCAGCAAGATATTGATGTTATTTTAGAAATTGATTGGCAAGGGGCGCAACAAATTAGAATCATGATCCCTAAATGCCAATCTATCTTTATTTTGCCACCGTCTATTAAAATATTACAACAACGTTTAGAAAATCGCGGGCAAGATAGCGAAGAAATTATTGACAGACGGATGAAAGATGCGGTAATCGAAATTAGTCATCATCAAGAGTTTGATTATTTAATTGTTAATGATAATTTTGAACAGGCTTTATTAGAATTAAAAAGTATTATCTTAAGTCATCGTTTAAAAAAATCCCGTCAACAAAGAAAATTAAATTCGCTATTAACCGAGCTATGTTTAGTTAATTAATCCCTTATTAAATTTTATTTAAACTTATGAGTATTTCATCGTCATTGAGTAAACGAGACCTTTCGGTATTATGGCATCCTTGTACCCAAATGAAAGATCATGAAACCTTACCGTTAATTAGCATTAAACGCGGAGAAGGAATTTTTCTTGAGGATTTTGAGGGTAATCGTTATCTTGATGCCATTAGTTCTTGGTGGGTTAATTTATTTGGTCATTGTAATCCTATTATTAATGCGGCAATAAAAGAACAGTTAGATACCTTAGAACATGTTATGTTAGGTGGTTTTACCCATGAATCTGCGGTAGTTTTATCTGAAAAACTACTTGAGGTTGCTCCAAAGGGATTAAGTAAATGTTTTTATTCTGATAATGGTTCATCGGCAGTAGAAATTGCTTTAAAAATGAGTTTTCAAAGTTGGCGTAATCAAGGAAAATTGAAAAAAACGAAATTTGTATCCTTAGAAAATAGTTATCATGGTGAAACTTTAGGGGCGTTAGCGGTGAGTAATGTCGCCTTATATAAACAAACCTTTGCACCGTTATTAATGGATGTTATTACCGTTCCATCACCAGATAGTTATCATCGGGAACTTGATGAATTATCACGCGATTATGCGATTCGACAATTTCAAGCGATGGATGCAGTTTTAAGTGAACGTGCTGATGAAATCTGTGCAGTAATTATTGAACCTTTAATTCAATGTGCAGGTAATATGCGGATGTATCATCCATATTATTTAACCTTACTAAGGATTGCTTGTGATAATTACCATATTCATTTGATTGCTGATGAAGTCGCCGTAGGATTTGGGCGAACAGGGACATTATTTGGTTGTGAACAAGCCAATATTTCGCCTGATTTCTTATGTATTGCCAAAGGATTAACAGGGGGATATTTACCCTTAGCAGCCACATTAACCACCGATGCTATTTATCAAACTTTTTATGATGATTATCATAAATTGACTGGATTTTTTCACTCACATAGTTACACAGGTAATGCACTAGCGTGTCGAGCTGGAATTGCAACCTTAGGAATTTTTCAACAACAAGGCATTATTGAAAAAAATAAACAGTTGGCAAAAATTATGTGGGCGGCAGTTGCACCGTTTAAAGAGCATCCAAATATTAGTGATGTTAGGCAAACAGGTATGGTAGTTGCCATTGAATTAGTCAAGAATAAACAAACCCGTGAGCCTTTTGCATGGCAAGAACGACGAGGGTTAAAAGTTTATCAATATGCTCTAACACAAGGAATACTGTTACGCCCAATTGGAAATGTGGTGTATTTTATTCCCCCGTATATTATTACAGAGGAACAAATTAAGCAGTTAGCGACTGTTGCTTGGCAAGGAATTCAAATAGCAGTGACAGATTAATGCGAGTTTCTAGATTATATGTATCAATGCCATTAACTACAGGGCAACAGCTTGAATTAAATGATAATAACAGTCATTATTTAAGAACTGTTTTGCGCTTAAAAAAAATGGCAAAAATCGTATTATTTAATGGGTTAGGTGGTGAATATAATTGCACAGTGTTAGAAATTAGCCGTAAAATAGTTAGAGTCAGTATTAATGAAAAAATAGAATGCTCATTAGAATCTCCGTTAACCGTATTAATTGGAATGGGAATATCACGCAGTGACCGAATGGATATGGCAATACAAAAATCGGTAGAATTAGGGGTTAATAGTATTACACCGATTATAACCCAACGTAGTAATATTGTTATTAGAGCTGATAAAGGTGAGCAAAAACGTCAACATTGGCAAAAAATAGCCCAACATGCCGCCGAGCAAAGTGGACGAACCATAGTCCCTGATATTTGTCCGATTATTTCTTATTCCTCTTGGATTGAACACTTATTTGGCGAAAGTTTAAGGATATTATTAGACCCTTATTCAGAAATACCGTTGACTCAGTTAAAAAATAGACCCACTAAAGTCATCTTATTAACAGGGGCAGAGGGTGGTTTTTGTGAACAAGAAAAACAACTTGCGATTGCACAGCAATTTATTCCTATCCGCTTAGGTCAAAGAATTTTACGAACAGAAACATCTTCATTAGCAGCTCTTGCCGCGCTACAATTATTATGGGGTGACTTTTCATAACTTTTACATTTTGTATAAGACCATAATTCACCTCATAAATCATGGTAGAGTAATGTATTCCAATAAATAAATTACAACTGAGGTTATAAAATGACACAAGTTTTAAAAAAAGGAGCTAATGTTTCATTAAGGAAATAATTAAAACTCAATCCCATTCTCAATATCCCCAATTACTTGCAACTGATTTTCTTGGCTTTCACTAAAACCAATTAAAACATTTTCTCTCGGTTGTGTTTGCAGTTGATCCATCCAATAATTCCCCCCTGATATATCTAAAGGTCTATGTAAGACATTGTTATACAAGGAACTTAAAAATAGAGTCTCTGTAGAATTTTCACCATATAAAGTTGTAAATTCTTGGCTTCTTATAAAATTAAGTCCTACTTGTTTAAGTATATCTCCTTGATCTAAAGCATTAATCCAAAATCCCAGCCCTTGTTTATCGGGTGTTCGATTGAAAGCCGCTTGATAGAGTCGATACGCTTGTCCTGCATTATTATTAATGTCTAATGCAAGCGTTATATCATTAAATTGTAAGCGTTCAATATTCTTTAAGGTGTCAATCCCTTCTGCTGTGTTATTACTATGGATAATTAAAGCCGTTTCTGTGGTTTCAATACGATAGTTTTGTTTATTATCTAAGTAATAAGCAGTATCAATTCCTTCCCTTCCATCAATAAAATCATCGCCTGCGCCACCTGTTAATTGGTTTGCTAATCGGTTGCCTATAAGTATATCGTAACCTCTTCCCCCTATTGCATTTTCAATATCAACCCCATAAGCAATCGCAATATTATCAACCGCGACCGTTAGATTTTCAGTAAAGTTATCTGATTGAAAATTTATAGAATCACTCGTTCCTAAACTGCCAATAGAACTAAATTCACCCGCATTTAAGTTTAGAATTAGATCGACAGTTTGATTTGATAAATCAAAGGTATCAATCCCTGAAACATCCCAAATTGTTTTTAACTCGGCTTCAGGGGTAAAAAAATAGGTGTCATTACCAGTGTTATAAGTCGTATTAACCCCATATAAAAACTGGGTGGCTAAGAGGTCATAAAGCATAGGAGAGGTATTTTCAAGAGGGAAACCACTTTCAAATTCATCGTAAGCATGAGTCGATAAAATACTATATTGGGTTGTATCCTGTTCATAAGCTAACGTGATTTCATTATCCTCAATAATCTCATCGGGATGTTTTAGCCCTAATACATGCCCGATTTGATGAATAAGTGCAGAAAATCCTTCACTTCCAGGTTCTAATGATTCTATTTCAGGATTAAGCCAAACATCGCCACTGCTTTCAAAAAAAGCCCCATTCGGATTAGGTGAGTAGGCGGCAATCATCATCTCTTGATTAATATTGGAACTGAAGGTAAAGCGTATATCACCTTGTGTAGAGGCTTCTTGAACTTCAATAAAATTAATAGCAGTGACATTACTCCAAAGCTGTAACGCATGTCTTACGATTTGTTGGGCTTCTGTGGTTAAAAAATAGATTTCATTAGGTGGAAAGGGTTCTCTTGCACCATAATTTTCAACCCAAGTAGAATTTTCATTAGGAAAACTATAAGTTAAATTAATGGCTTGACCATTTTGTTCATTCCATGACAATGTTGTTAAGAGTGCATTAACAACATCATCATTTGAAAGCGGCGTTTGTGACATGCGATGTTCCTCATTTTAATTTGTAGGGTACATAAGTGAAACCTTATGCAGTAACTAGTAAGATGGGTAAACGTAGAATTTGTAGGATTGGTAGAGTGTAATGAGCGATAGCGAAATGGAACGAAACCCATCATTTCATGCCATCGCTTTGATGGGTTTCGCTATCGTTCTACCCATTCTACAATGGTTAAAGCTTTAGATTAACCTGAGTTCTGGATAAAAGTAATTAATAATATTGATATTTTTGTAATTCAATATTTTATAGCCTTTTGCAAAAAGATGCAAAAGCCACACCACTTTTATCCGCCGCTTATTTTGGAGCTCCGCCTACATCATGGGTAAGTCACTTGCCATTTAAAGTGGCGCATTTTTTTGCGAAAATCTGTTGATGTAACCGTTCCTAATAATCAATAAAAATAGATTAATCATGCTTTGCGTGAGAATGTAAATCATTTAAATTAGTAAATTTACACGTCTAAATAGACGAACTAGTCACACAGTTTCTACCTTTTTTCTTAGATTGATAGAGTGCCTGATCGACGACAATCATAAAATCTAATAATAATTTATCAACTGTGGGTTGAATTGTTGCACACCCCAAACTAATAGTCACTATTCCACCTATCTCAGAATGAAGATGGGGAATTGCCAATGCCTTAATAGCTTCACATAAATTTTCGGCAATATGATCTGTGCCTTCTGCTGATGTCATTGGTAAAATACAAACAAATTCTTCCCTACCATAACGAGATAATAAATCAGCTGGTCTGGTAATTATATTGTTCATTGTGGTAGCTACTTGTTTTAAACATTCATCACCTGCGACATGTCCATAATGATCGTTAAAAGCTTTGAAAAAATCAATATCAATCATAATAATGCCTAGTGTCTGTTGTTGCCGTTGCATTATTAACCATTGTTGTAACAGTGTTTCATCAAAACAACGACGATTAGCAATTCCCGTTAAACCATCAATACTGCTTTGTCGTTTCAATAAATCACGAGTATGTTTTAATTCTAAATGATTAAAAATTCTGCTTTTGACAATCGCTGCATTAATAGGTTTGGTAATATAATCTATCGCGCCACATTGTAAACCGGCAGCCTCATCATCATCATCTGATAAAGAACTAATAAAAATAACTGGAATATCTCTAGTTAAAGAATCTTTTTTTAATAATTCACAGGTTTGATACCCATTTTGTTCAGGCATAACCGCATCAAGTAAAATTAAATCAGGTTGTTGTTCTAATTCAAGTGTTTTTTTTCCATCTAAGGCAAATAATAATTCATAATCTGCTTCAAGAATACCCATTAGTAATTTTACATTCAGTGGATCATCAACAACTAAAACCGTGCTTCTAACCATTTTCAACCTCTACTTGTTTCAACGATAGATTAATTTCTTTTAAATAATCATAAGCTTGCTGATAATTTAATTTGTTAATAGCTGATTCTATTTTTGTTATCGTGGGTTTATATTCGCTATTTTGTGATAATAACACTAAATCTCGGCAGTCTTGTTTTGCCTGATGGCTATGAATACGAAGGTTTGCTGCTAATTGAGATAAAAGCTCATCAAATTGAAGTGAAGATCTTATTTCAGTGTTAATCTTAGCCCGAAAATTCTTTGGAGTTTCTGTTTCAATAAGCTCCATTATTGAGGCTGTTTTTATAGAAAAATCGGTAAGTAATTCTAATGGCTTGTGTAGCCAAATAACCATCCATAACTGGCATGTGACAATCCATAAAAACCAAATCATAATGATTTTGTTTAATCATTGCTAATGCATCTTCACTGTTATCGCTAACATCAGTGCTAATATTTAATTTTTGTAAAAAGTTACAAGCAACTTTTTGGTTGACAGTATTATCATCAACCAATAAAACATGAGCTTCAAAGTGAGGTAAAATAACTGTTTTTTCAGTTGGTAATAAATATTCATTAGCCAATAATAGTTTGGTTAAACTTTTAAATAACGATAATTGTCGAGCAGGTTTCATCAGTGAAGAATCAATACCTTTGTTAACCATTGGTTTAGTTGTTGAGCTTAACAGTAGTATCGGCAATTGTGAAAAAGCACTATATTCACGAATTTTAGCAACTAATTGTAGCCCATCTATATTTGGCATTTGACCATCAATAATAGCGGCATCAAATGGATAGCTGGGGTTATTATCCAGAAAAATTAAAGCATTTTTAGCATGAGCATAACTTTTAAAAGCTATTCCCCAATTTTGACAGTAAGATTCTAAAATAAGACGATTAGTTTCATTATCATCAACAATTAATAGTTCTTTATTATTAATTGAAAGATTATTATCAGGATTATTCAGTTCAGATATTCCTACTTGTAATTGAAACCAAAAAGTCGCGCCTTTACCTGCTTCACTATCGATATGAATACTACCGTGCATGAGTTCCACTAACTGCTTACAGATTGATAAACCTAATCCTGTTCCTCCAAATTGGCGGGTTGTGGATACTTCATTAATCCATATAAATTTTCCAACAGGCAAGCTACGCATTCTGTTTTCCTTGTACAATAATGATTTATAGAACGAAAGAAAATTTTAACAACATTTGGGATATATAAGAATGTGGTAAATTGTCACGTGATAATTTGTCGCAAAGGATGGCATAGATCTTGATTGGTAAAGACTTTATCTTTAAGAAAACTTTAGAAAAAGGGTGAAAATCAAATAAAAAGTTGTTTTTTATGCCATATCCTGTTATTAAGATAGGTTAATTGACCTAAAAAAGATTATGCTTATAAATAATTTATTAGTTTTTGTAATCCGCTAAACATTAAAAACATTTTGAATGCTTAACTCCATAGCTAAAATTAAGATAGCTGTGGTTAGAAAATATCCACAAATCATAGTACAATACTCATAATTATTATTGTGCATTTCAAAAAAACTAAGAGGAGCTGCTTTTCAATTAGCTTTTTAATCCGTTTTGTTTGCTGTCTTTAAGTTAGGTATTAAACTAGTCTAGTTTTTATAAGGTTGTTAGAAGTTTTAAAAAGATAGCAAAAGTCATTGATTTTTATGCTTCTACTTGCATAGTAAACCATGAATTTAAAAAATATAAATCACATTTTAAGTAAAGTAGTTTAATTTGATATTTACTCTTGAATCAAAAAATTCAATAATAGTCTTCATTGACCCTTTAAAATTTATTAAAGCAAGTATAGATAACTTAAAGTTTATTTAAGCTATATTCTCTATAGGCTATAATATTTAACGCTAATGTACTGATGGCTTTTGAAATATAGTCTTTTATTTTAGATAATTACATTAATGAAAAGGGTATACTTTCAATGTTTCATCACTGGATGTAGTGTAAAGGAAAAAATAACTTTATTTAACAATGGATTAAACCATCTGTAGATAGGTGTCTATAGATTTAAGGGTAAAGTATATCAACCTAAAGTTAACGATTACTAACTCTCAAACAATTTTAGTTTTAAGATGATTTTTATTGAAGTCAAAATTTACTCTAAAAAACATAAAATAGCTTATCTTTTTAACAGGAATTGACCAATGGCTGTAGAAACAAATTTAAACACGGAAACGCAAACCTTAGAAGTCAGTATTTCTGGGAGATTTGACTTTAGTATTCATCAAAATTTTCGTAAAATTACCCAGCAAACAGGTGCAGGAGTAAAAGCGATTGCAATTGATTTGAGTGAAACTGACTATATGGATAGTTCAGCCTTAGGAATGTTATTAGTTTTGCGTGATAAGGTAAATGAAAAGAAAGAAGCGATTACGATAAAAAATTCTAAAGAAGAGGTTAGAAAGATTTTAAAAATTGCTAATTTTGATAAATTATTTACCCTAGATCCGCCTCTTTCCTAAATTAAGAAATACATTATTACACCTTTAGTCATTATTTTAATTATTAGTTCTAATAACTAGAGCATAGTTTGTGAACATAAAAACTGGACTAAGAACTTCAAGAATCATTATTATTTTCATTCATAGTCAAATTTTGTAGTGTCTAAATTCTACTTGAGTTGACTTGTTAAATACGGATCTTATCCGTTTAGTGATGATATTATTTATACAAAAAGTTTAGCTTTAAAAAACTAAATACTTGAGAATCAAGCATAAGGTATCTATAATATGTCTAACTGGTTATTTCACCAGTTCTAGTGAATTTAATTAATGCATAATAAAAACCGAACTGAGGTTATATTTTTCGCCTTATTTTGGGATTATATGTATTGAAAAAAATAAATTATTATTTTATTTTCAAACCGGTGAATTTGAAAATAAAAACATAAACTTCACCAAAAACATGAGTATATAAAATGAGTAAAGGAATAGTTAAGTGGTTTGACGCTGGTAAAGGTTTTGGTTTTATTACACCTGAAGATGGGAGTAAAGATCTTTTTGTTCATCATTCAGAGATTCAGAGCAATGGTGAATATGCAACACTAAATGATGGTCAAGCTGTTGAATTTGAAATCGGTCAAGGACAAAAAGGGCCTTGTGCAAATAAAGTTGTTACTGTTTGATAAAAACATATAACTTCTAGTAGACCATCCATACCTAGCAGTAGGGACGGATCTATTAAGAACCGTGCTTGCGGCTTTTCACCGCACACGGTTCAAACATTTATCCCATAACCAGCTATCATTAAGATGATAAAAAATTCATCTCTGCACCAAAAGTTTAAAGAACAGTTGATAACTATTCTCTTTAACAAATTATATGTTATTGAATAATCCCTATCCCAAAAAGCAACCCCAATTTTTACGAATCAACCTCAATAAAAATCATTTTATTTTATACCCTTTCTTGTTATCATGGCTGATTTTAGGATTATTTATGACAGGTTCACCTGCTTTTGCTAATGATTATACCTATAAAATTACTTATCCTAATAAATTACAACAACGCCTTGTTTCTGAGTTAAAACATAAGGGCGTTACTTATAAAGCAAGAACTAAACATATTAATAATGGTAGCCCTCTTTATACCAATCGGTTGATTTTTGAAGACTCCCCTTATCTAATTCAACATGCCCATAATCCAGTTAATTGGTATCCTTGGGGGGAAGAAGCATTTGCCACTGCAAAACTAGAAAACAAACCTATTTTTTTATCAATAGGTTATGCAACATGCCATTGGTGTCATGTAATGGAAGAAGAAAGTTTTGAGAATATTCAGGTTGCAAAACTTCTTAATGAAAATTTTATTGCCATTAAAGTTGACCGAGAACAATACCCAGATATTGACGCAACCTATATGGAAGCAGTGCAGCTCTTGACCGGTCGTGGTGGTTGGCCAATGTCTTCGTTTATTACCAGCGATGGTAAACCTTTTTTTAGCGGAACTTATTATCCACAAGCAACTTTTGTTGATCTTTTACAGCAAATTACACGCGCGTGGACGCAACAAAAACCAGACTTGTTGAAACAAGCTGATCAAATAGCTGTTACGATTCAAAAAAATATCTCTCGGCAGGGGGTGGTCACGAAATTAGAACAATCAATCGTCCAAGCATCGGTTCAGGAAATATTAAAGCGGGCGGCTATTCAAAGTAGTGGTTTTAGTGCCGCGCCTAAATTTCCTCAAGAACCATTTTTGTTATCCCTGTTGCAATCTGCTGAAAGAAAACATCAACCCGCATTACTGAAAAGCATAGATAATACGTTATCTGCTATGGCACAAGGGGGAATTTACGATCAAATAGGTGGCGGTTTTCATCGTTATTCAACTGATGATAACTGGCTAGTCCCTCATTTTGAAAAGATGCTTTACAATCAGGCTTATTTGGCAAGAATTTACACACAAGCATATCGTTTAACTAATAATCCTTTGTATGCACGAGTAGCGAAACAAACCCTAAATTATGTTTTACGCGATATGCGTAGTAACACAGGGGTTTTTTATTCAGCGACGGATGCTGATAGCGAAGGGGAGGAAGGCACTTATTTTATATGGACAATAGATGAAATTAAAAATGTTCTTAAACCAGACGATGCTAAATTTATTATTCAATTATTCGGGTTAACATCACGAGGTAATTTTGAAAATAAAAACATTCTTTTTCTCAAAGAACCTTTAACGCAAGCTGCTAAAAAACAAGGGCTATCTCTTGATAAAATGTTCGCTAAACTTAATCCATTGCTTGAAGATCTAAGAAAATACCGTCAACAACGGACTCCCCCATTAACAGATAATAAAGTTATTGTTGCTTGGAATGGAATGTTAATAACTGCTTTACTCGAGGCAAGCGATATTTTACATACTCCACGTTATCTTGAGGCGGCAAAAACGGCAGTGGAATCATTATGGAAATTACAACGACCTAGAGCAGGTGAACTGTGGCGTATTAATTTGAATAACCAGGCTTCCATTGCTGCAAAACAAGATGATTATGCACATTTTTCTGAAGCGTTAATTAAGTTATATGACTTAACTGCCTTACCATCTTATTTACAAATGGCAGAATCGCTGAGTAATGAAATGGTTGATAAATTTCTTGATACTGCTTCATCAACTCTATTAATGGGGACAGATAAATTATTATTTACTCAAGCAAAAGATAGTTATGATTCAACCTTACCTTCTGGAAATTCAGTAGCAGTACGTATTTTTTATCAATTATTTAATCGAACAGGAAAACAAATTTATAAAGATTACGCCACTAATATATTAGCTTCTTTTTCTAGTAACATTAGTCAACAACCTATTTTATATCCTTATATGTTAGCGCAATTAGACGAACTAAAAAAAGGGGAAATTAGTGGTCATTTATATGCAGCACATAGTGCAATTAAAATTGATGCTACCACAGAAAAAATAACAGCAACTAAATTTAAATTAATGATTGATTTCAAGATTAAACCTGGTTGGCATATAAATGCTCATCAGCCTATTCAAGAACAATTAATAGCGACAACTATTAAGGTAACTGATGGTAATCATTGGCAATTAAGTGAGATTCAGTATCCTTCATACGAACTGGTTAAAACTAATATTGATGCTGAACCATTAGCACTTTACCAAGGTGAATTTAGGATTAGTGCTAATCTTATGAAAAAAATCACGATTGAAACCTCTCCTTTAAAAATTGAGTTAAATTTACAAGCTTGTAATCAGAAGACTTGTTTAGCCCCTGAGTTAATAACTTTATTTTTAAGTCCTGCGCGGTAAAAAATGATAACAAACTCTTAATGAAAAATAAACTTAACTAACCTTCATGATATTTAATTTCTTGTACTGATAAAATAGTTGGTTTATTATGAAAGATAACCTATTAATTTACTACTTTTACTGTTGTTTTAAAAAACTGATATTGCTAAGTTAATGCGTTATTTTTTATATTCTATAAAAACGGTGATATTTAAATGAATGATGTTTCTCGGCGTAACTTTTTGCGTACATCAGTTAGCGTAACTGCTGGAACACTGCTTTTACCTAATCAAGCTACCAGTAAAGAACAAACTATTTATAAAGGCGGCTTAGTGACTGGGCAACCTAAACCTCTACCATACCAATCTATCCCAGGTTTTCTGAGTGAATCACAAATCACACCACATTATAAAGCACATTATGGTGGTGCTCTACGTGGGTATACAGATGCCGATATGAAATTACAATCTGGTATTATTAATGGAACGACAATGGAATCTAGTGCTTATGGCGCACTTCAGCGTGCAAGAACAAATAAGGCTAACAGTGTTATTTTACATGAACTTTATTTTGAAGGTATGATTGGAAAATCGACTAAACCTAATGAAGCAATACGTACAGCCATTATTGAAAGATTTGGTTCTATTCAAAAATGGGAGATTGACTTTCAAGCAAGTGCTAAAGCTGCTTCAGGTTGGGCTATACTTGCTTTTAATCCCTTATCAAAGAAATTATATAATGTGATTAGTGATAAACATGCAACAGGAGTATTTTGGACAGCTATTCCTTTAGTCATTATAGATGTTTATGAACATGCTTTTTATGTAGATTATAAAAATAAAAAATCATTGTATATTGAAAAATTTATGGCTCATATTAACTGGGATGAAGTGAGTCGTAGATATAAAAATATTCCAATTTAAATCCATATTTTTTAAAGTGGCTTGAAATAATAAATACATCGTGAAGGGTTGATATTATAAGAATTAAATACTAAATTTATGCGAGTAAGTTTAGGTAATTTTTAAAGAATAGTAGCTAAATAACGAATCCCAACATTTTTGAGCTACTATTATCAGCCTAATTTTCATTTCATAGCTAAAAGAGCCTGAAGTTTCATAATTTGTTGTTCAGCATTATCAGCCCGGTTTTTTTCTGTCTCAGCACGAATTTTTTCCAGTTGAAATAATTGTGTTACTTTATCAGCACGATTTTTTTCTATATGGTACTCAGGGAAAACAAACTGTTGATAGGCAAGATCAAGGCACATTTTTTTTGCATTAGGTTGATGATAACAATCCTCGAGGCGAAATTGAAAACCTTTTAAAACAGTAGATTTAATTAACCCATCTGAATTTTTTTTTACGGGATGATAAGCTCCTTTTTCCAGTCGGAATACTTCAATACCTTTAACATCATCACAACCTTTATCATAAACCAAATAATATTCTTTAACGCCTGCTTGTGCATATTCTTGTTTTTTAATAACGGTATCCCTAATAACTTCTTTAGCGGTTGAATCTGAAACTGCCTCAATACAAATATCAAAAATTCCATGATAAGAACGATCTTTAGAGAGTAATTGAATGGGATTATTTTGGCAAACAATACCTAAATCAGGTTTCCTAATACAAATTTTATTATCTAAATTAAGCCGAAATCCCATTTCCAAATTTGTCATGCTACCATTATTATGAGTTTCAAAATAATGACTAAATAATTTCACTAACCAATTATAAATTAATATTGTTGCGTAATCTGACACACCTTTTTCCTCTAAAATACCATTATTCCATTCATAATTTATTTCATTTTCATAATAATTATCCCAATAATCTTGTTCAGAAATTTTCGATGATGGTTTTTGTTTGAAGGTTAAAGCAGAATGTCTAAAAACATTGTAATTTGTTTTTTCTATGGTTACAGCATCCATAATAAATACCTCTTATATTTTTTATTACATTATAACAGCATCACCAAATTTTTATGGTCGTGGATAAAAATGTTACCGATTAATACTCACCAACCAAAAAAACCTGTGATTGAAAAGGTCATTATGAAAGAAAATACTTGCAACTAGTTCTTTTAGTTCATTATCAGTCATGATGTTACCTTTAATTATTTTGGTTAAAATATAGTTAGCTAAGTTCTAACGCTATATGAGATACTTAGGTTTTTATTTTTCAAGCTGTTGGTTATTGTTTTTTTTTGTTTAACTGTGACTAATATCCTCTTTTTTACTCACTGGAGTTTTACTTATGTCCTCATCACTTTTGTTTATTTATTCACGCATTAAACAGGTATAACAGATGGCAAGAAAACTCATCAGCTTTGATTGGGCAATTAAAAAAATTCTTCGCAGTAAAGCTAATTTTG
>DAOUSN010000011.1 GCA_030627205.1 Methylococcaceae bacterium | reverse complement strand
CGACAACCTGCATATTCATCGCGTAAATAAATATAAATTTCATCACAGCCAACCGTTAAGGCAGCAATAATCATGCCTTCTAAGAAACGATGCGGATCTTGTTCTAAATAATGACGGTCTTTGAATGTTCCCGGTTCACCTTCATCAATGTTGACGGCCATTAATCTAGGCGCGGAAAATCCATTAACAATTCGCCATTTACGCCCTG
This sequence comes from Methylococcaceae bacterium, assembly GCA_030627205.1. Classification (GTDB taxonomy): domain Bacteria; phylum Pseudomonadota; class Gammaproteobacteria; order Methylococcales; family Methylomonadaceae; genus WTBX01. The sequence continues at coordinate 56,000 of DAOUSN010000011.1, read as the reverse complement.
CTGGGAAACCTGCGCCCCCTAAACCACGTAAGCCTGAATCTTCCATGATTTTCATCACTGATTCCGAACTCATTTTACCTTCGATTACTTTTTGTGCGGTTTGATAACCCCCAGCCGCCTTATAATCATCAAAGCTTATATAATCAGTCATCGAAGCAGTAATGGCTTTATTTTCAACCGCTGCAAGTACTTTTTCAGCCGTTGCCTCATCAATAGGATTCTGTCCAACTACCGCAACAGGTGCATGTTGACAACGACCGATACAAGGGACTTTTTGAATTCTAACCGTCTCTTGATTTAAGCCATTTTCCAATGCCGTTAATAAATCAGTTGCACCCCCCAATTCACAAGCAATTGATTCGCAAACTCTAACCGTTAATGCAGGCGGGGCTGTTTGCCCTTCTTTGACCACATCAAAATGATGATAAAAAGAGGCAACTTCATAAACTTCCGCAGGCGATAACTTCATTTCGTATGCTAATGCCACTAAGTTTTTTGAAGAAATATGTTGATAGGTATCTTGAATTTTATGTAAATGTTCAATTAATAAATCTTTTTGTCGAGAGGCCTCACCTAAAAGATGTTTAATCGTATCTAGTGCGACCAAATCAACCGCATGACCTTTCGGTCCTTTACGTTTCTTTCTCTTGATTTGTTCAGGGGATATTTTTATAACTGCCACTCGCCATACCTCCAAAGTATAAGTCGGCTATCTGCAAAAAATAATGACTGAGTAATTTTATCAGGAATCGTTAAGAATCTTAAGCTATTAATCATATTTAAATTTTTAAATTAATCTTTACCGACTAATAATTCTGAATAATCTATTTTCATTTTTACGATTTTATAATGTATTTAACCGTTAATTCTAAATAGCATCATTTAACTAATTTTGCTATAATCATCAAATTAAAATGTTCTGTATTAACATTTTATTTTTATTAATAATATTTTTGGAGAAACTTACATGGCAATTAAAGTTGCAATCAATGGGTATGGTCGTATTGGACGTAATATTGTTCGTGCCTTATATGAAGCAGGTCGTACAAATGAAATCGAAATTGTAGCCATCAATGATTTAGGTGCGCCAGAAACTAATGCACACCTAACAAAATATGATACAGTTCATGGGCGTTTTGCAGGTGAAGTTTCTGTTGAGGGTGACTATATGATCGTTAATGGTGACAAAATCAAAGTTTTATCTGAAAGAGATCCTTCAAAACTCCCTTGGGCTGAATTAGGAGTTGAAGTAGTTCATGAATGTACTGGTTTTTTTGCCAGTAAAGCTAAAGCTTCAGCGCATCTTAAAGCAGGAGCTAAAAAAGTTATTATTTCTGCACCTGGAGGCGCAGATATTGATGCAACTATTGTTTATGGGGTTAATAATAAAACCTTAAAAGCCTCTGATACCGTTATCTCTAACGCCTCTTGTACCACTAACTGTTTAGCACCTTTGATTAAACCTTTAATGGACTCTATTGGGGTTGAGCATGGTTTGATGACTACGATTCATTCTTATACTAATGATCAAGTTTTAACAGACGTTTATCACCCTGATTTACGTCGTGCGCGTTCTGCTACTCAATCAATGATTCCTGCAAAAACAGGTGCAGCGGCGGCAGTAGGTTTGGTTTTACCTGAAATGGCTGGTAAATTAGATGGCTTTGCGATGCGTGTGCCTACTATCAATGTTTCTATTGTTGATTTATGTTTTCAAGCCTCAAGAAATACAACGGTTGAAGAAGTTAATCAAGTTTTAAAATCAGCCGCTGAATCTTCATTAAAAGGGGTGTTAGAAATTAACACAGAACCTCTAGTTTCTATGGATTTCAACCATAACCCAGCGTCTTCTATTCATGAATCATCTTTAACTAAAGTGACTTCTGGAAATTTCGTTAAAGTGCTTTCTTGGTATGATAACGAATGGGGTTTTTCTAATCGTATGCTTGATACGACTGTCGCATTAATGAATGCAAAATAAGGGCTATTATGTCATTAAGAAGAACTAAAATTTTAGCAACACTTGGGCCTGCTACCGATAAACCTGGTGTGTTAGAAAGTTTATTTGAAGCTGGTGTTGATGTGGTGCGTTTAAATTTTTCGCATGGTGTTGCTCAAGATCATATTGATCGTGCCGAAGCAGTACGCGCATTAAGCAAAAAAACTGGTCGTCGTGTGGGTATTCTTGCTGATTTACAAGGCCCTAAAATTCGTATTGCACGTTTTACTGAAGGTAAAGTCTGGCTAGAAATAGGGCAAAAATTTTCCCTAGATATCAACCTAGATATTCATGATGGTGATAATGCTCAAGTGGGTATTACTTATGAACCTTTAGCGCGTGAAGTTAAGCCAGATAGTCGGTTATTACTTGATGATGGTCGAATTGTCTTAGATGTCATTAACGTTGACGAGAACTTACGGGTTAATTGTACCGTGATTGTCGGCGGAACTTTATCTAATAATAAAGGAATTAATCTTTTAGGGGGAGGTTTATCGGCAGCAGCCTTAACAGATAAAGACAAAGAAGATATTAAACATATTGGAATCATTGATGCCGATTTTGTTGCAGTTTCTTTTCCGCGTACAGGGGAAGATCTACACCAAGCTCGTCGTTTACTAGCCGCTGAAGGCTGTTATGCAGGAATTGTTGCTAAAGTTGAACGCGCAGAAGCAATGGAAGCAATGGATGAAATCATTTTAGCCTCTGATGTAGTTATGGTTGCACGAGGAGATTTAGGGGTTGAAATTGGCGATGCTAATTTACCAGCGGCACAGAAAAAACTAATTCAACGTTCAAGAGCGTTAAATCGTGCGGTTATTACGGCAACGCAAATGATGGAATCCATGATTGAAAACCCGATTCCAACGCGTGCAGAAGTGTTTGATGTCGCTAATGCGGTATTAGACGGGACAGATGCGATTATGTTATCGGCAGAAACAGCAAGTGGAAAATATCCTGCTCAAACAGTAGAGGCTATGTCACGGGTTTGTATTGAAACTGAAAAACAACCCACAATTCGTAAATCAGGACATCGAATTGAGTGTACCTTTGATCGTGTTGATGAAGCCATTGCCATGTCAGCCATGTATATGGCTAATCACAGTGAAATTAAAGGGATCGTTTCTTTAACAGAATCAGGCTCTACCCCTTTATGGATGTCACGAATTAGCTCGGCAATTCCTATCTTTGCTTTTAGCGGTCGTGAAAAAACCTTAGGTAGAATGACGATTTATCGCGGTGTTTTTCCTGTATTTTATACGCTTGAAAAACAAGATCACGCGCAAGTTAATCGTGAGATTTTAGATGAGCTTAAAAAATTCGGTCAAGCAGAAAAAGGGGATAAATTTATTATTACCAAAGGTGATTTGACTGGACAAGTGGGCGGAACAAATGCGTTAAAAGTGGTTACAGTGGGTGAAGGCCTAACACCTTAGCTTTTAATCATACAGAGAAGGTAACCCCTTTTCTGTATATTTTAAAACTCTAAATATAAAATTAATATTTAATAAAGATCAATAGGGTCAACATCTAAAGACCATTGTATTTTTATAGCTTCTTTAAGTTTATTTATGTCTGGCATCAATTGCGTTAAAAAATGTTGTAAAACCATACGCTTTTCACTTTGAAATAATAATTGAAAGCGATAACGTCCTTCACGTTTCGGCATCGGAGCTGCAACTGCACCTAAAACTAAAACTAATCCTTGATTATATTTTTCAGTTAACGGTTTTAACGCATTAAAAAAATTCTGAGGTGCAATCTCATCATCACCTTCAACACGCAATAACGCCTGATAACTATAAGGCGGTAATAGAGCCAATTTACGTTCAATCAATGCTTCTTTAGCAAATTTTGAGTAATCTTGCTTAACTAATAAGGTTAATAATGGGTGACTTGGTTGTCTGGTTTGTAAAATAACCGTCCCTAGTTTACTCCCTCTTCCTGCTCTGCCTGCAACCTGAATAATTAATTGCGCTAATTTTTCAGCAGCTCTAAAATCTAAACTAAACAAACCACTGTCAATATCTAATAATACTGCTAAGGTAACTTCTGGAAAATGATGTCCTTTTGCCAACATTTGCGTTCCTAAAATAATATCAGCATCACCTTGATTAATCTGGGTTAAATAACCCTCTAAACGTCCTTTAATTCTAGTTGTTTCAGCATCTAAGCGAATAATAGTTTTATTAGGGTAAAGACTATTTAATAACTGTTCAACGCGTTCTGTACCTAATCCCAACGGATTTAATGGCTGTTTTTGACATGCAGGGCAGGTATTAATTAATAAATACTGATGTTGACAATAATGACACCGTAATTGATTTTGTTGCTGATGAATTACTAAATTAGCTTCACAATATAAACAGCGAGCGACCCAACCACAGCCATAACACATAAGCCTCGGTGCAAAACCTCGCCGATTTAAAAAAATCAATACTTGTTCATTATTATTTAATGTTTGGTTAATCTTTTGTAATAAAACTGTAGATAATCCCTGCTGCATTCGCTTATTTCTAATATCCAAAATTATTAATTCAGGAGCTTTAGCGTCACCTGCCCGTTGTGGTAAACGTAAAAGCTGATAACGTTTTTTTTCAACATTTGCCAATGATTCCAAAGAAGGCGTTGCCGACCCTAGCAAAATAGGAATATTTAATAACTTAGCCCGCATCACCGCTACATCTCGTGTTGAAAAACGTAAATTATCTTGTTGTTTAAAAGAGCTATCATGCTCTTCATCTAAAATTAACAACCCCATATTTTTGAAAGGAGTAAATAATGCCGAACGCGTTCCCAATAAAATATAGGCTTCGCCCATTTGCATGGCTAACCATGACTGAAGTCGTTGTTTATCACTAAGTTTTGAATGAAAAATAACAATAGGGACAGAAAAACGTGATTTAAAACGTGATGCTAGCTGTGGTGTTAAAGTAATTTCTGGCAATAACACCATTACCTGCTGATTTTTTATTAAAACTTTAGTAATAAGCTGCATATAAACCTCAGTTTTACCACTCCCTGTAACGCCTTCTAATAAAAAAACATTAAAATCACCTAAAGCATTATTTAAAGTATCAACAGCTTGCTGTTGCGAGTTATTTAACTTTAATTCTAACTCTTTTAATGGAGTTATAGGATTAAAATCAGTAAAAAAACGTTGCTCTATTTTTAACCATTGTTTTTTTAATAAGGCGGTTTTAACCGACCTCCAGCTTTTATCCCATGATTTAAATGTTTTCTCATGAACTACTTTAGCCTGTTGCAATTTTTTTATAAAAAACTGTTGCTTAGGAGAGCGATTCAGCGATCTAGCATCTAATAATAAACCATCTTTGGTTAGTGAATAAAAATTCTCCTTTTTTAAAATCGCCTCCTTACCTTTTTTTAACAATGAAGGTAAGGTATTACAAAATACATAACCAATAGGATGATGATAATAATGACACAACCAATGTAATAACTCTCTATCTTTACTATTAAGCAATGAAGTTTTATCTAAAACCTTAATAACGGCCTTTAATTTTTCAGTTTTAATTTCAGTTTCAGTAGTTATGTCGATAATTATTGCTACTTTTTCTTTCTGACGAAAAGGCACAAGAACACGAAGTCCGATTTTTATTTCTGCAGATAAAATAGTTTCTGGAACAAGATAATCAAATAATTGATTTAAAATAACAGGAACAGCAAGTCTAACTATTAAAAATTTTTTGTGCTTCAAAATGACTCTATTTTGTAGGTTATCTTTAGTAAAATCAATCTAAGTCATTATTAGAATTAGCTTAATCAAAGTTATCCACAGAAGCTGTGGATAACACTGTGGATAACTTTTTCAAATAGATGCAAAGTAACGGTTTTTATTACAGTTTTATTACTTTGTATAGTTTATAATCTACTGGTAAATATCATTATCTTTCAATAGCTTATAAAAAACAAATCTTAAAGTAATTAGTTTAGAAAGGTTCTTGACAGTTTAAAAAATATTTTTTTCTATTCTGTGTATAACTTTCAAAACCAGACCATAGTATAACAGTAAGTCAAGTTATTTTTTCATAAAAAACATCTTAAAAATTATCCAAATCAACGCAAATATTGCCGTATTCTTCACACCTAAGTTTATAGTTTTATAACTGATATTTAATCATTTTACATAGAAATTCTAATTCCTATCCATCCAGCTCTAGGCATTCCAGGTGAAACAAAACGTCCATCATTGTAAGAATCACCTAACACTTCAGTCGCATCTCCATAAACACCAAACGATTTATAATCACGATCAAAAATATTATCAATCCGTCCAAAAAAAGCAATATTATCATTAATTTTTAATTCTGTTCTTGCACTAAAAATCCAATACCCACCTAAAGGAGCTGTAACATTTGCCTCATCACCTCTGAAAAATTGTTCTCCACTATATTGTCCGTCAATACTAATACTCCAACGTTTCCATAAATCTACTCCTAATGAAGCCTTGTAAATATGTTCTGGCAACCCTGGAATACGATCACCTCTTTCAACATTAACACCCTCTTCATCATCTAAATTCAGCGGGTTTTGAATAGTAAAACCATCTTGAAAACGCGCATTTAAATAGGTGTAGTTAGTGGAGAAATGCCAATCATCTATCTCACTAAATAACTGTGGAACATGAGTGCTAAACCCTGCTTCAACACCATAGCGTAAGGTTTTACCAATATTACTAAAAAATCCTTCACTAATGCTTGTTCCCCCACGATTGAAAATAATATCATCATGATTCGTGGTATGAAAAAAACCGATATTCCATTTAAAATCGCCTTTGTTCATTAAATTATCTAAATTACCTCTAAAACCAGCTTCCCAAGTTTTAGCGACCACTTGTTTTAAAGGTGGATCAGCAATAAATGCATTGGGTAATTTACAAGGATCATCTTCATCTGCACAACTTAATTCCATCGGCGTTGGAATTCTAGAAGACTCACTGTAATTTCCATACATTCCTAAATTATCCATAAGCTGATAAGTAAACCCTGCGGAAGGATTAAAGCGATCAAAGCGATGCTTTCCACTAAGCTTGTCTACACCATCTATATATTGATTTTGCATCGTTATTGTACTGTGATTATAACGCCCAGCCAAGGTAATCGTTAAATCATCAGTTACTGAAAAACTTTCGCTAAGATAAATTCCATAGGTTTTTATTAACGCATTTAATCTTACATGTGCCTCTTCGACAAAAACATTACTTGATGTTGCTCCACGGTTATCAGTTAGCAAACCTAATTGAGTGTCAGATTCAAAATGTACATTAGCATTATCATAGACTATACCAAAAATAAACTTATTATCGTGACCAAATAAATTATTACTAATAAGTGTTTGTAATGTTCCTCCTGCACTTCGCATGTGAGTTTGACTGGTATTGTTAGTTGCACCAAGCACCTCATCAGGATCTTTATCCCCATAAACATCAGTGGTTAAAATTTCGTTATCATTAAGGTTAGTTACCGTTTCATCGCTTTCATCACAAATCAAATTCTCATCGAAAAAACAAGGTTCAAAATCACTATCATCACCATTAAATGATTTGATTCTATTCTGACGAAAATAAACATTACCACTAAATTCTATGCTATCGGTTAAATCAAATACCCCTGAAAGTTCAGAAAAAAATAGCCGAGTGATAGTTTGATCTGGATGGGTAAAAATCGCTTTACGTTGTTGTTCATGAAGTTGAATAGGAACAGCCCCATTACCACGCATATTGTTATCATTAGCGGCGATGGTTAAATCAAGCTCTCCCCTATTACCACGCCAACTTAATGTACCTAATACTTGATTAGCTTCTGTAGGCGAAAAATCTCGCCAACCATTTTCTTCAAAATGATGTAAATCAATAAAATATCCCCAAGTTCCATTATTCCAACCACTGGTGAATTCTTCTGAATGGCGTTCCCATGAACCGCCTGATATTTCTAATTGATGACCTGGAGCTGAAAATCCTGTTTTGGTTTGCAATGAAATTGCCCCACCAAGGGTATTTAAACCAAACAAAGGATTAGAACCTGGAATAAGACTCATTGAGTCTATAGCTCCTTGAGGAATTAAATCCCAGTTTACGGTATCACCAAAAGGTTCATTAAATCGAACCCCATTAAGATAAACCGATAAACCTTGTGGCAAACCTAATAAAGGTGAGGCAACAAAACCACGATAATAAATATCTGGTTGTAATGGATTATTTTGAGCCTCATTAATATGAACACTAGCTAAATAGCGATTAATATAATCAGCAATGGAAATACTTTGTGCATTTTGTAATTCATCAGCGGTAACAATCTGTATAGGTATAGGTATTTTCTCTAACGGCAAACCACCATGACCTGCTAAAGGAGTAATCCCAAATACATTTATATCATCTAACTGAGTAGAGGATTTTTCAGCAATCACCGTTTCCATTGAGAAAATAAGTAGCAAAGTAAACCAACTTAATCCATTTTTTTTCATCAAAACCTTCTATTATTGTTTAAAAAGGTTAAGATAGCATTTTTTAAGAAATGATTAACCCAGTTACCAAAAAAAGGAATTTCTCCTAATGAGTTTGCGTTATCAAATAAGTATGAGAATTTTACTGATTTTTATGTGCATCTTGTTACTTGGTGGGAGCATTAGTTTATGGCAGGCGCGAAAATCAATAAATAAAGAAGTTGATTCTTCGATTAATCTCGCCTTGCAATTAATTAAATTAGGCATTGCAGATAATAAAATTCATCAAATTGATTGGTTGTTTCAATTGAGTCATTTAAAACAAACACGACATTTAACAATTCAATTAAAAAAATCTTCAGGGGAAATGATTAATATTAGCCATCAGTCTCAATTAACAACGCTAAATGAACGCCCTCCAAATTGGTTTGTTAATTTAGTTGTCAGTCAATACCCTAAAGTAAATTATCAAATTAAAACCCTTCATAATGATATTTTTACTTTGGTTATTAAGGCAAATCCAATGGATGAAGTTATTGAGGTTTGGCATGAAACCATCGCGTTTTTTACAACTATTTTATTGTTAGTATTATTATCCTTTTTAGCCGTTCATTTGGTCTTTAATAAAACTTTACAAGTAATTCAGTCTATTATTGAACACCTTAAGGGTATTGAAATGGGAAATTATCAAAAAAAATTACCGGTTTTTGTTACCGAAGAATATAATAATATAGCCACTGCAATTAATAACATGAGCGCTGTTTTAGATCGAACTCAGCAACAAAACCGCGCACTAACACAACATTCATTAGCCATTCAAGAAGAAGAAAGACAATGGCTATCTCAAGAATTACATGATGAATTTGGGCAATCACTCACTGCTATCAAAGTTATGGCAGTAACCGCTGCCCATGAGAAATCAGATACAAAAACAATAACAACCTCTATTAGTGAAATTTGCGATCATTTAATGACGGTTGTTCGTTCAATGATGAAACAATTACATCCGTTGTCATTAACGGAATTAGGGTTAAAAGCAACTTTGGAAGATTTGATTTATCACTGGGAGGTTAAAAATACTACGACTTCTTTTAGATTGTATTGTGACAATGATGTAGATTTGATAGATGGAAGCATGATGATACAAATTTTTAGAGTTATTCAAGAAAGTCTAACCAACATCATCCGTCACGCACGGGCTAATCACGTGATTATTAGTTTAGATATTAAGCATTCCCCTGAGATGTTATATCCTGATACGTTGTATTTGTTGGTTATTGATGATGGTCAAGGCTGTCATCTTAATAAGATTACTTCAGGCTTTGGTTTATTAGGCATGGAAGAACGAATTAAATTATTAGGGGGAGTTTTTAAAATACAATCTGATGTTAATGAGGGTATGAAAATTACCGCACAAATTCCACTAGCATGAAAAATAAAATAAAAGTTTTACTGGTTGATGACCATGCAGTTGTAAGAGCTGGATTTAAATTATTATTAGCTACATCGGCTGATATTGAAGTAGTCGCAGAAGCTGTACGAGGAGAAGAAGTGCTTCAACTTTATCAGCAATATCAACCTGATATTATTATTTTGGATTTATCCATGCCTGGAATTGGTGGATTAGAAACAATAAAACGACTAATTCAACGTGATAATAGCATTAATATTTTAGTTTTTAGTGTTCATGATGAGCCTATTTATATCACTAGAGCTTTAAATTCAGGAGCAAGGGGTTATATTACGAAGAACAGCGCGCCTGAAATATTACCTGAAGCCATTGTGACCATTCAACAAGGAGGATTATATATTGAACAAGGGTTATTAAAAGACAGAATCGACATGTCTTCTGGGCATAATTATCAAAAAATTATAGAAACATTCTCTACACGAGAGTTTGATATTTTTAGGCTATTAGCCAAAGGTTTAACCGCACATAAAATAGCGGATGAATTATGTTTAGGTTATAAAACCGTTGCAAACTATATCACTCAAATTAAGAAAAGGTTACAAATATCAAGTATTGCCGAGTTAGCACATATTGCAGTGATATTAGGAATAATGAAATATTAAAAGCATACTATTTCTTTCTATTTTTTGTCATGCCAATAAGTCCTATTAAACCACTACCAAATAACCATATTGCAGCAGGAATAGGAGTAGCTAATTGATTAACATCATTATCAATAGTAGGTTCATTAATACTTGTAGAGAAAATTATTGGACTTAATTCTATCGTAGCATAAATATTACTATCAAATTCTGAGACAATCTCATCTCCATACTCAAATTCGCTTTCTGACTCATATTCACTTTCTGATTCATATTCACTTTCACTATCTGACTCTAAATTTAAATCAGATAGAGATGATAAACTCGAGGCATTAATAGGCATTGATATGATCAATGCCATAAAAACGACTATTATAAAGCTATATATTTTCACGATACTTTCCTTACAGGCACTTAATTAGGTTATATAATTTAAATTTTCTTACGACGTTTTGCCGCTCCGACAAGCCCTATTAAACCCGAACCAAATAACCAAACTGCGGCAGGAACAGGTGCTACAAAATTCTTTTGTGTGCTCATTTCTTTATCGCTACCTCCTCCAAAATCATTAACGCCAACACTTTGAAATCTTACTCCAACTTTACCCCAATCATTTAAAGTTAAAGCTCCATTATGATCACTAACAAAAAATGAGATGGGAACTTCTGCTCTTTTATTACCGCTTTTATAACCAAGAACAGTATCAAAAGATACAGATGGGTTTATTTGAAAAGCCGTTACGCCCTTAATTTTATTGGTATTGGTAGCAAAATCAGTATGTCCTGATAATGAGTTACCTAGGGACTCTCCTGTAATATCAGTTTCACTTATACCACTACCAAGGTCAAAGAAAATCCCTGTTATTACAGCAAAATCATTAGCTGAATTAACTTTATCAATATTGATATTAACTTGAAATTTACCATCAAAATTATCATTAATAGTAAATGAAGGGATAACAGTATCTGAACCAGATTTAGACCAGTCGCCATAAGATATGGTTGCGGCACTGCTAGGCATAGATATAAGTAATGTTATAACAGTGGTCATTGCAACTACGCAATTACGTGTTTTCATGCTAATTTCCTTATTATTTAATTATTTAATTATTTAATTATTTAACTTAATTGTAAAACATTAAATCAAATAAGTCTAAATAAAAATAAAAAAATGTGACTAAGTTCAAACTTTAAATAATTAGAGTTAGTTCATTTCCTTCATTTCCTTAATAAATGAGATAGGATATTAGACACAATAACCTGTATTTTTAATATGTCAATTTAATTTTAGTTTTAAAAGTTAATAGGATGATTTATTTTTTCTTTCTCTTCCTTTATATTTATTAGCATTAGCTTTTACACCTAAACGTTGTCCGTCTCTATGAGCTACCTTTGGTTTCTTAGGTTTATTTGGACGATAGGGACGCTGATTGAGAGATGATTCTGGAACAGAATGTACAGGCTCAAAGCCATCAATTAATTCTCGTGTTAATAGTGACTTAATTAAACGTTCAATATCACACAATTGCTTAAATTCATCGGCACAGACTAATGAAATAGCTTGACCTGTTGAACCTGCTCGACCTGTCCGTCCGATACGATGTACATAATCTTCTGCTACATTTGGTAAATCAAAATTAACCACTTGTGGAAGCTGGTCAATATCTAAACCTCGTGCGGCAATATCAGTTGCGACCAAAACTTGAATCAAACCATTTTTAAAATTCGCTAATGCTTTTGTTCTTGCGCCTTGACTTTTATTTCCATGAATTGCCGCCGCTTTAATGTTGGCTGCTTCTAAAAGGCGGGTTAATTTATTTGCCCCATGTTTAGTGCGACTAAAAACAAGAACTTGCCGCCATTTATTTTCTTGTATCAAATGGATTAATAATGCTGTTTTTTGCTTTTTATCAACAGGATAAACTTTTTGTTCAACTGTTTTTACTGTGGTTTCCCGTGGATTTACCGCAATTTCAATAGGCTTATGAACTAGACCTTTTGCTAATTGACGAATTTCATCTGAAAAGGTTGCAGAAAAAAGTAAGTTTTGACGCTGCTTAGGTAATAAGGATAATATCTTACGAATATCATGAATAAAGCCCATATCTAACATTCTATCTGCTTCGTCTAAAACTAATATTTCTAGTTCTTTAAATTTCACCGCGTTTTGGTTATATAAATCTAGTAACCTCCCAGGTGTTGCAACCAATATATCAACCCCTTGGCGTAAACGCATCATTTGAGGATTTATCTTTACGCCACCGAAAACAACCGTAGAACGTAGAGGTAAATACTTTCCATAATTAGTGATACTTTCTTCAACTTGTGCCGCTAATTCACGAGTAGGTGTTAATACTAAAGCACGTACTTGATTTGCATGAGCATGATTTCCCTTTGATAATAATTGTAGTAAAGGGAGTGTAAACCCAGCTGTTTTCCCTGTTCCTGTTTGTGCTGCAGCCATGACATCATGACCTTTAAGTATGGCAGGAATCGCTTCAACTTGTATGGGAGTTGGGGTTTCATAACCCTGATCATTAATAGCTTTAAGAATAAGTGGGGATAAACTTAGGGAGGTAAAACTCATATAAAAGATCTCTTAATTATTACGTTATATTATTCAAGTCTCAGAAAAAGTTAATCATTTTTTACTTCATCATAAGGCAATTGTTTATCTTTAAGAGGGCTAATTATCCGTGGACGCATGGCATTACCCATTCCTAAGAAAAGACCAGCCATATTTAAAAATAATGTTTGTGGTAGCCCAAAACCCAATAAAAATGCACCACCGACACCAATTATCGCAGGGGTTAATAAAATATTAAAGGTTTTATCCATATTTTTATTAAAATCTTCAGCTAGATCAAAGAGTATATTCAAATGGCTAATACCTTTATCCATTAATACAATTTGTGCGGTATCTGTTGCAATTGTTGATGCACCACTTAAAGAAATTGAAACTTGGGCGGTTTTTAAGGCAATGGCATCATTAATTCCATCACCTATATAACAAACAAAATGCCCTTCTTCCTTGAGTTTTTCTATTAAATTAGCTTTATCAATCGGTAGGGTTTCTGCGAAATAATGATCAATACCTATTTCTTCGGCAAGTTTTTTAGTAGGAGCCTCATGATCTCCTGAAATAATATAGGTAGATTTAATATTTCCACGGGCTTTTAATTGTTTAATTATTTTTTTAACCTCAGGTCGTAATGTTGGTTTTAACTCAATTGCACCAATGACTTGTTCATCAATAGCAACCATAACCAGCGAATAACCATTTGCAAGGCAGTTTTCTTGTTGTTTAGCAATAAATTCTGGAATAGGAATATTAGAGACAGTCATAAATCGTTGACTACCGACATGAATATTCTGTTTATTACAATGAACTAAAACCCCATAACCTAAATGACATTCACTGTCTTTAACTTCTGGTAGAGTTAATTTAGCCTCATTTGCAGCTTTAATAATAGCATGAGCTAAAGGATGAGATTGTTTATATTCTGCGGCAGCAGCGTATGCTAAAACTTTATTTTCTTCACCTTGTTCACAACAATAAATTTTGCCAACATGGGGTTGTGTTTGGGTCAATGTACCTGTTTTATCAAAAATAATCGTATCAACTTTATTTAATAATTCTAAAGAACGACCATCTTTAATTAAAATTCCATTTTTAGAGGCAATATTAAGATAATTTAACACTGTTAAAGGAGCAATTAACATAATTTTATTTTTTGGGTGTGAATTGACTACAGCTAACGCACCCGCAAAACCTAGTACAGGTAAGGCAATGGCACTGGCAATTAACGTCGGTGTCACTAACCCTTTAGAAAATGCTTCTGAGCGTAATTGTGTGGACGATTTAAAATCAACGGTTTTATTTAAAATATCGGCAATTTTTCCAACAGTGCAATCTTTCCCAGCTTTTTGAACTTCAATGTAAATTTTTCCTGACAATACTAAAGTTGAAGCAAATACTTCGTCACCTGTTTCCCGTTCCACAGGATTAGCTTCACCTGTTAAGATATGCTGGTCAATGCTCGCCATTCCATCCATAACTATTCCGTCAGCTGGAATCATTTCACTGGATTGTACAATTACAATATCATTAACTTTTAATTCTTCAAAAGAAATTTTAGTTTCAACATTATTAACTAAAATCCAGACATAATCAGGTCGCTGCCCAAATAAATCCTCTAAGTTAGCACGAGTATCATCGGTAATTTTATTTGCAAGATAAGTTGCATAACGAACCAAAAAAGCAATCAAATTAGCAATAAAAAAACGTTTAAGAAAAATAGCTCCAAATAAAGTGATGGTTATTAAACTCTCTGTACTCATTTTGCCTTCTTTAATTAGCTGAAAGCTACGTAAAAATACATTTCGTCCTGAATAAACTAAAAAAGGAATACTTAAGAAACTTAAGGGAGGAAATATAACCGCACCAAAAGACGCAATGCTTAAGCCAATTCCAGCACTGGCTATTTCACGTTGATTTATAAGTTTTAGCTCAAGCTGTTCTTGTTCTGAACCTAACATTTTTGCCATTCGAAGCTCAGTTTCTGAAGCTTCTGGATTAACTACCTTTTCCTTATCTTCTTCTTTTAATTCAATGTCAGTATCTTGTTTCTTTAATGTTTTGGTGCCAGAATAAAAAATGCCACTTAGCAATAGTAATTCAATTATCATCTATTTTAGCCTTTATTAATAATCAGTAACAGAGGTGATTTGATTAGTTTTTTGCATATATTCAGCATTATTTTGATAACAATCAAACTCATAACCAAACAAAGCAATGTCTTCTTTAAAATGATTAGCAACTAAATCTTGACTTTCTTGATTATAGTAAGACTGATAATTTTGATGTTGACTTTTATTTAAATGCGGCATAGTTGCTTGAAGATTAAGTTTCTGACAAATATAAGCAAAATCAACTTGTAAGTTCTCATATCGTCCCACAAAATCAACTAATACCTTATTTTTATTATCACAAAGTGTATCTTTTTGAAATTTAGCAGCACCTTTAGGAAAAGGTTTCTTAGTCACCACAACCCATTCAAGATATTTAGTAAAACTACCCATATCTTTCACCAACTGATAATAAATATGCTCAGGTTCTCGGAGAATAAAATGGTACATCGACACTTGTAAATCCCAGGGGTTACGCACAAAAGCAAATTTATAGTATTGCTTAAAGATATTTTCATTAAGCTCTTTACGGGTTTTTGTTACGGTTGCATGAAGTAAAGCTGACTGCCACATCATATATAAAGGGTTAGGTTTTTCATTAATAAATTTTGCAGGGCGTTTTATTCTAAAAAAATCGGGTTCTTCAACATAACCACTAAGAGCTTTACGAATACTTATTCCTGCAACTTTGGCAACATGAAAAAAAATAAATTGATGACTGTGAGAAATAAGCATTTTAAATATAGGGGGGTTAATTAAATAATTGTTTTTAGGAAATTTAAATTGATAGTGAATACCCTAGTTCTTGACATAAAGGTTCACAATAATCAGTTAATTTATTAATTAATTTAGGGGCTAAAGTTTCTTTCCAACTATCAATTTTACCGATACGAAAAGTAGTTACTGTAGGGTCAAATAAACGGGAAGCATGAGACTCAACTGCTTTTAATTCAATGTCTAAATAATGAGCAATATCAATAAGAGCTTTATGTTGTGAGGCTTTTTTCCCGCCCCCTTGCTCACCAATTAAATCTTCAAACCGCAATAATAAACAGTTAGGATGATTTTTCCATTGATAAAAGCTACGATAAACGTGTTTGAAATCTTCAATTTCTAAATCGGCTTGTTCAGCATACCCTCCCTTTAAAATAAAATCAAATCGTTGTTCAAGTGACATTTTAATAAAGTCTGCTTCTAAAAAATGTGCTTTAAATAAGGTGTTTTTAGCCTGAGTGATGAAAGGAATTAACGAAGCTATTACTGCTCGTGGGTCACGAATAATCATTAAATGACGATAATTTAATTTATTAAGAATCAAACTTAAATGAGCATTTTCTGGTATATGTCCTTGTAAATAATAACCTTGTGGAATTACAGATAACCAGTTTTCTAAAACGGACTCTGTAACTTGGCAAAGATGTAGAGAACCAATACCAATAGTATTTTCTGCATCTAAATTTTGAGAAGGTTCATTTTTTAATGCGTTTAATGCCTGACGATGATTCAAAAATTTTGGATACGTTGATAAATTATCCGGAATGGGTAAGGAGCTAGTAAAATAATCCTGATAGCCAAATGTCTTAACTGCTTTAGCGAGCAAGTGTGTTCCACTTTTAGGTAAGGAATTAACTAATATTCTAGTTGTTTCTAAAGAAGACATAAGTTTATGTTATTTATAAGGTTTAATAAATATTATTTTAAGGGAGTGTTGTTATATCGTCTAAGCTTACACGATTACTTTCCGAATCTACTACTAATAGCGTCCCTGTTTGAAAACGGGATTGGGCAACCGCTTTAAGTAAATCAGCAAAAGCTACCGATGAATCTAATAAAGAGTTAATAAACTTATTTTCTAATTCCATCAAACTTAATAGTTTAACGGTATCCTTTAAAAAGCTCGGTTTTTTTTGTAACTCAGTAACGGACTGTTTATAAAGTTGGGTGGTTTTACGAATTTGAATTGCTTTTTGTAAACGACCATAAACATTAATAATTTCTTTATTAACAGCTAAACTAATTAATCGTTGTTTTTCATTATTTTTGATTAAACTTTGTTGGTAGGCTGATTGTTGCAAATCTTCACGACCTTCTGCTACATTATTTCCAATAGGGTAGCTAAAATTTAAACTGGCTGAAGAATTAAGTCCTCTCATATTTTCATAAAAGGAATCGGTATAATTATTGAATTCATTTCCTGTTTTAAAACCATTGTAACCAACCCCTAATTTCACATCTAAACGTGGCAACACATCTTGTTTTGCTTGTTTTAATAAAACATTTGACGCATCTAAACGTAATTTTGTTGCTTTTAAATCTAAACGATTATCAAGTGAATAGGCTATCCATTTTTTATTAATTTCTTTTTTATCAAAACCCATTAACGTTGCATCCCAATCTAAAATAAATTGCGTATTAGGATAACCGATTTTATAGGATTCATTAGCATTAAGACCCATTGCATTAGCCAAATCTATTTTAGTTTCTTCTACCTTTTGTCTCGCATCAATAACATCCCCTTTTTTATCTTCTAAAAACGCATTTAAACTAACATCAGGGGTTTTTATACGATTAACCCACTCATTGACTCGTTGTTCAGAGGAAATTATTTTTTCAAGAAAAACATTAGCGCGTTTATAATCCCAATAAGCTTTTATTGCATTGAGGGTTTCCGATGAAATAAAATGTTGAACATCGGCAACTTGTGCCAAATGATTAAGTTTCGCTGAATTTTCATTAGCAGCAGCAGATACATAACCTGCTCCTTTTAATAAAGGGACTGTTAAGCTGAAATTTACCGAGGTTGTATTACTGGTAAATCCAACAGGGGAAGCTCCTGCTCGCTGATCTACTCGTGGATCATTACGGTTCATTTTTAATGATAAATCAGCTTTAACCCCTAATCTAAATTTTTTAGAGACCCCTGCTGAAAAGGTTTGTTGATCATTGTCGATGGCTCTACTGTCGGGTAAACCAAATTTTGAGGTAAATAACTTTCTTTCATCTTCGGGTAATTCAGATAAAACGCGATTAACTCCGCGAGTATTTTTATAACCTACTGAAACTCGTGTATTAAAATCAAACGCTCCTCCAGAAATTCTTTCTTTTGCTTTGGTAGCATTTGCAGTATATTTTTTCAAATGTATATTGGGTGATTGTTCTATGGTGGTTTTCACTACATCAATTAAAGTAATATTATTATTTTCGTTAGCTGTTACACAGGTACTAATAAAGAGAGGTATGAGAAATAGTTTTTTTTGCATAATGTTAAGGTACTAGAATCGATCTAAAATAAACGCAACTTAAGATTATACCTACAAAATTGATGTTTTGTTTCAGTGTTTTTAACTTTAATTATTTTTTTTTGAAAAAAATTACTATTATGATGATAAATGTTATATTATCTTTCATTAAATTTAAGCCTAGGATACTTAAGACCAAACTTTATGACAAGATTTGACGAAATATTGAATAGCCTAACTCAATCTCAGTATACTAAAAATAATTTCATTAGCGATGGTAATCAACAGTGTAGTTATCAACAACTTACTGACTCATTAAATAAATTGCAGCGTTATTTTTCTTTACAAACAATTCAACAACCAAATTGCATTGCTTTTGAATGTAATAATACCTTACCTGCTGCATTAACGTTAGTGTTTTTATTTCAACAACAGCAGAGTTTTATTTTATTACCCCCTGCTGGAGATCAACAAAAAGAGCCTGATTTTAAAGCCTCCATCCCTCTTTTTTGTGATTATAAATTAACTATTTCAACCGAAAAAACAGCTAATTTCCAACAACCTGAAAGTTTTTTGCGGTTAGAAAAACTTAACATAGACAATAGTCCTAAACCTCAACTAGTCACGGCTCAAGGAAAGATTTATGTCCGTACTTCAGGGAGCATGGGAGCGGCTAAAATTATTGTTCATTCGCAACAATATTTATTAAATAACGCCGCTAATTATGCACAGCGTTACCAACTAACTAGTGACGATAAAGTTGTTATTCCTGTTCCAATATTTCATCTTTATGGTTTAGGCGCGGGGTTTTTATCTGCTTTTTGTACAGGTGCTTCGATTCGTTTACTTAAGCGTACTAATATCCTTAGTTATCTAGATATGGAACGAAAATTTCAGCCTAATGTTGCTTTTTTTACGCCTGCTTTGTGTGAAATGTTATTACGTGGACGTAAAAAGTCAGGTGGATATAGGTTGGTTATTACCTCAGGAGATCGTATTAAAGATGCTTTATTTTGTGACTTTGATCACAAATTTGGCACATTAATAAGTCAATATGGGAGTACGGAAATGGGGGCTATTGCCGCCTCTAACCCCACAGATTCTTTTCAACAACGATTAAAATCAACTGGGAAGGCAATGATTGGGGTACAATTAGCTATTAGTTCAAAAGGTGAGCTTAAATGTAAACCCCAATATGGTTTTGAAGCTTATTTAGATAGTCATGGGCAAACCCTCAGTAATCCAGTTATTGATAATTGGTTCACAACAGGGGATTTAGCAACAATTAATGCAGCAGGCGAAGTGACTATTTTAGGTCGTGCAGATAATCAAGTTAACCGGAGTGGTTTTTTAGTTATGCTAACGGATATTGAGAAAAAAATTGAAATGATAACCGGTGTTTCTCAAGTTATTGTGCTGTCCATACAAGAACAAGAACAATATGGTCGAGGACAACAACTTATTGCTTTTTGTGTATTACAAAAAAAATCTGCTTTAAATAGTCAACAAATTCGTTCTAACTGTTTTAACATACTTCCCAAGTATGCTATTCCAGATAAAATAAAAACTATCAATCAAATGCCTATATTAGTAAATGGTAAAATAGACCGACAAGCGTTATTAAATCAAATGGAGTAAAAAATGCCGTCAACAATAATCCCAATTTTAAAAAAGATAATTGCAGAAGAATTGGATGTTAATATAAAAGTAGAAGAAATTAATAATGAAATGCCATTACTGGAAGACGGAATTGGTTTAGATTCAGTAGCCATTATGGAATTTATTGTTTTAATTGAGAAAAATTTTGATTTTAAATTTTCAGATGATGAATTAACCTTTGAGCCGTTTAAAGATTTAAACACTTTAGCTGAATTTATTGCTAACAAATAAAATAATATTATTGGAATAAAATATGAGTACAAAAACACCCGTACAAGATAATTCGCATTTAGAGCCTGTTAGAAAAGGGTATATGACCACCTTAGAACCTGCAAGGCGAGGATTTATTACTAACTTTCCTAATTTTCAACATTGGAAAAACGAAGATTTATCGCAACCTAAACCAAAAAGAGAACTGAATATTTATATTCATTTACCCTATTGTATTCAGAGGTGTTCTTATTGTTATTACCGAACGGTTAACCTTAAAGGTCATGACCGGACTAAAGAAATTAATAAATATGTTAACGCATTGTGTAAAGAAATTGATTTAAGTGCAAAACAATTTGGGATAGCTGGGAGTCCTGTTGAGTCGATTTACTTTGGAGGCGGAACGCCTACGTTAATGGAAAAAGAACATTTTGAGCAGATTCTTGACCGTTTACGAGTATACCTTAATATTGATAATGCTGAACTGACTATCGAAGCTGAACCTGTTACCCTGACAGAAAAAAAGGCTAAAGTACTTAAAGACTTGGGCGTAACACGAATTAGCATGGGGATTCAATCGTTTGATAATGATATTATTAAACATTCAAACCGTCTTGATACTGCTGATAAAGCCTTAAAAGCGATTGAGATAGCAAAAACAACCGGGGCAAAAACGATTAATATTGATTTAATGAGTGGTTTGGCGGGAGAAAGTACAGAAACATGGCAAAAGAGTGTTAATACGGCTTTGTCTTCAGGTGCAGATAGTATTACCGTTTATAAGATGGATCTTTATGCAAACACACCTTATTATAAATCTATCCGTAGTGAAGGCTTAAATCTACCTACTGATGATGAAGAATTAGAGTTTATGCAATACGCTTTAGATAGATTTAAAGAAGAAGATTTTCAGCCGTGGAGTTTTTTTACTTTTACTAAAAAAGGCGAAAATGCTCATAGACATTCGCCTAGTATTTGGAAAGGTAATGATCTTTGGTCATTAGGGGCTTCTGCATTTGGTATTTTAGGTAATTGGCATTATCAAAATACTAATGATGAAAAGAAATATATGGAAAAAATTGAGTCGGGTGAATTAGCTATTACCCGTGGCTGTGATATGAATGCTCAAGAGCAAATGATTCGTGCAGTTGTTTTAGGAATGAAATTAACTAGCATGGATTTAAAATACTTTAGAAAACGTTTTGGTCTGCGACTAGAGGCTTTATGTGATTCTACTATTAAAAAATTAACCGATGATGGCTATATTTTTATTGCCGATGACCAGTTAACCATGACCGGAAAAGGAATTTTACACGGTGATTATGTCGGTAAAAGTTTGAGCCGAGCATTATTAGAAAATTACTAATTTTTACACAAACCCAGTACAGAATAATAAAACGGCATAATAGTAAGTAGACTCATCTTATGCCGTTGACTTATATTAATTAAACAACAAATATGACTCATTTATTAAATTTATACTCTGACCAATTAAACATTAAAGGCATCAATAATACAGATAAGTTAAATCAAATCATTAATATTGATAGAGAAAAAATTATCTATGCCTTCAATGAATTACATTACAAAACCACTAATGATGTTATTAATGACTTTTTCAGTAGTACACCTGAAACTATTATTGATATTATGGAAGAAATTTCCCATCCTTATTTATATCATATTGGTATGGAAATTAATTGCCCCCTTGAAATTGCCTTATATGGGTTTAAACAGCAAGTCGATTACTTTAACCAACAATTAGACGATAAATTAGAAATTACACGGGTACTTATATTTCCAGCATCCCAAGCGTTTCAACATCGAGTTAATGCGTATACAGAAGTCATGCGTATTTGGATAACCATGTCTCATGGTGAATATATGTTAGAGTTATTTGATATTCATCGTCCTATTGCCATTCCTGAGTTAATCATCAATCACGCAAAAGAGATTCGCGATGATATTTGGCATTATGCGTTTTATATTGAACACGCCAATCAAGTCAAGCAATTACATCAGTATTGTCAAGCCTTAACTCAAAAAAATTCGCATTATTTATTACCTTTTGACGCAGTAATTAATAATAAACATGATGGTTCGGTACTAACTAAAATAATTAATTTACAAAAAAAACTTGAGATTGAATTTGTAACAGGTACTTTTGTAACTGGGCCTATTCCATCATCATCATTTTGTAATCTTTCGTGAATTTATCATGGGATAAGCTGATTCCATCAGTATTAGCTGAAATTAATTCCCAAGATTGGTTTACGCATGTTGAAGAAATATCTGGTAATGCCTCTATTTGTTTTGTATCTGTAGGCGGGACGCAGAATAATGATTTTGTTTTATCAGGTCAGCTAGAAATAACACCTTTATTAAGACAATACCCAGCCATTAAAAAAATCTTACTTGCTTTAAATCAACCTGTTGCAAGAGTTCGCTTGATGCGTTTACCTGCACAAACGAGAACACAGTCTCATCCGCATTATTATCAATATTTTCGCTATCAGTCTCTTTATATTCCTATTAAAACGACCGCAGAACTTTATTTTTATCAAGGTAAAGCGTCTTTTAAGCTAGAACAAGGCATGGCTTTTTCCTTTCAGCAAACCGCTCACCAAAGTATGGAAAATAAAAGTAAAGAGACGGTTATTTATTTAGTCATTGAGTATTTAGCGACACAGAATGTGTGTAATGGTTTTGAGATAAAACCTTTAGATAAAATTGAATTAACAAGTCAGTCTGGGCAACCCTTATTATGTAAACAGCCTTATTTTACAGTTTTTACCCCTACCGAATTACAGAAATTAACGAATACTTTGTTAGTTTTAATACAAAAACTAGAGATTGAGGACAAAAAGTTACTCTTATTACAGCAAAAAATCCTACTTTTTAATCAACAATGGCAAACATGTTTTCAACAGTTTGGGCATAATTCAAAAGGGGAACTTGCCTATTCACACCTTATTTTACAATTTAGAGAACAAGTTTTTCCTCTAATTAGATTTCAATTTAAACAACTTGATTTTGTGGGACAGGGTATTTTTGAAATTATTAATAGTTTATTATTAACGACCCCTTCACTGCCTAAACGCCTAAATAGACATTTATTAAATACTCAAAGTCGTAAACGGCGTAATAATGATAAACCCATAATAACCGCCTCATTTATTAGACCTGTTTTTATTGTTTCAGCCCCTAGAGCTGGAAGTACCTTGTTATTTAATTGTCTTTCACAGTCAACGGATTTATGGACAACAGGAGAGGAAAATCATGAGTTATTAGAAAATATAGCGGGGTTACACCCTGCTGATAAAAATTATTGCTCAAATCGACTCCTTGCAGAAGATGCCAATGATAAAATTGCTCTAGAATTATGTCAGCGATTTAGTCAGCGATTAGTTAATAAAAGGGGCGTATTTTATCAGGATTTAAGGGGAGAAGCACGACCTAGTAAAATTCACTTTTTGGAAAAAACACCTAAAAATTCCTTACGCATCCCTTTTATTAAAGCATTATTCCCTGATGCCGCATTTATTTATTTGTATAGAGAACCTTGTGCAAATATTAACAGTCTGATGGAAGGCTGGCGTTCACGGCGTTTTATTGCGTATAAAACATTACCTAATTGGCCTTTCAAAGAATGGAGTTTCTTATTAACGCCTCAGTGGCAATCATTTAATAAAAGCTCGTTAGTTGAAATTACCGCTTATCAGTGGAAAATAGCTAATGAAATGATTATTAATGATATTCAGCAATTACCCACGACTGATTGGACGATGCTAAGTTATGAGCAACTAATTAAAAATCCTGAAAAACAATTACAACAGTTAATTAAGTTTATGCAACTACGTTGGGATTCATCAAAACAAGCTTTAACCCCTCAGAATTTACCTATCACCCCCGTTACTCTTTCATCTCCACAAGTTGATAAATGGAAAAAACATCACCAAGAATTAACAACTATCTCAGCAATTATTGAACCTACTGTTGAAATGATTGAAGTACTGAAAATAGAAAAATAACTCCATGAATATCCTTGTTTTAAAACTTTTTATTATTGAAATACTTATCAGTTTTTTAATGATTACTAATTTGCCTGCCAGCACATCTAATTGGCCTCAACAACAACTTACTCAAGGGGCAAAAAATACCGCTTTTGTTGATGAAAAAACTTGTAGTTCTTGCCATCTTCAAGAATCTAAAGCATGGCAAGGTTCTAATCACCAACAAGCCATGCAGGAAGCTAATGAGCAAACGGTTTTAGGTGATTTTAATAATACTGAAATCACCGTTTTTTCTGTCACCACTAAATTCTTTAAGCGTAATAATAAGTTTTTTATTCATACGCAAGCTGAAGATGGAAAGTATCATGATTTTCAAGTTGAATATACCTTTGGTGTCGAACCTTTACAACAATATTTACTACGGTTTCCAAAAGGAAGATTACAAGCTTTTGATATTGCTTGGGATACGCTAAATAAGCGTTGGTTTCATTTGAAACCTGAAATGGAAATATTACCGAATGATAGTTTACATTGGACCAAACGTTTTTATACGTGGAATTCA
The DNA here is from genome assembly GCA_030627205.1 of Methylococcaceae bacterium. Classification (GTDB taxonomy): domain Bacteria; phylum Pseudomonadota; class Gammaproteobacteria; order Methylococcales; family Methylomonadaceae; genus WTBX01. Next base: position 31,113 of record DAOUSN010000011.1, on the reverse strand, counting down.
GCCTGTGCAGAATGCCATTCTACTGATTTTAAATTAAAATATGACTTAAAAACCCAAAGTTATCAAAGTAGTTGGGCAATGATTAACGTGGGTTGTCAGGCTTGTCACGGCCCTGCGGAAAAACATTTATTATGGGCAACTAAAACAAAAAATAAATTGCCGAATACCAATAAGAATTATCCAAATAAAGGACTTGTGGTTGATTATGCTAATTTAAATTCCAAACAAAGCATAGAAACTTGCGCTCGTTGTCATTCTCGTCGCCAACCTATTAGCTCTAAAGACCAACATGGACAAGCGTTTTTAAATGATTTTATTCCATCACTTTTAGAAGAAAGTTTATACCATGCAGATGGACAAATTTTAGATGAAGTGTATGTTTATGGTTCATTCACACAATCAAAAATGTACCAAAAAAACGTTACCTGTATGGATTGCCATCAACCACATCAATTAAAACTTCGCTATCAAGGTAATAGCTTATGTACACAATGCCATCAACAAAAACCACCTCTAGAACGCTTTAAAACTTTACAAGCTAAAAATTATGATGATCCGACACATCATTTTCATAGCAAGGATTCAACAGGGGCGCAATGTGTTAATTGTCACATGCCTGCTACTACTTACATGGGCGTTGATCCACGCCGAGATCATAGTTTTTCAATTCCTCGCCCTGATTTATCAGTTAAATTAAAAACTCCGAATGCGTGTTTAAGATGTCATGATAAAAAAACTAATGAATGGGCAGTTGAACAAATTATTCAACATAAAGGTAAAGATTGGCAACGTGATAATGATGGAGAAATTTTTTATTTAGGACGATTATTAGACCCTAAAGCAGCTAATGCGTTGTTAGCTTTAGCTAAAAATACTAAAAAACCTGCCATTGTTCGTGCTACAGCGATTAATCAATTAGCACTCTATGGTGAGCGTTATCTTCCCGCATTATATGCTTTAATCAATGATAAAGATGGTTTAGTCAGAACTATTACCGTTAGAGCATTAAATTCTCGCCCTATTGCTGAAAAAAAACAACGCTTGTTACCATTATTAAATGACCCATTAAAAGCGGTAAGAATTGAAACCGCAGCTAGTCTTGCTGAGATTGAGGTTAAACAACTTAAACCTATTTATAAATTAGCCTTTCAAAGCGCATTGGCTGATTATAAAGCTGCACAAACAAGTCAAACAGATTGGCCAGAAGGTTATTTTAATTTAGGTCGGTTATATGAGAAAACTAATGAAATAACACTGGCAGTACAATCTTATAAAACTGCATTAAAATTAGATAAAAACTTTATCCCTGCTTATCATCATTTAGCAAATTTACATTATAGAAATAGAGATTACTCAAAATCAGAACAAGTATTTCGTTCTGCTATCAAAAACTTACCAAAACAAGGTGCATTTTATTATTCTTTAAGCTTATTATTAGTCGAGTTAAAACGCTCTCAAGAAGCATTATCTCTTTTAGAGACGGCAGTAGAGTTAATGCCGAAATCTGTTTCAGTGCATTATAACTATGGGTTGTTATTACAACAATCAAAACAGATGCAAAAAGCAGAATATGCTTTGCGTCAAGCACAGCAACTTGCCCCTAATAATACTAAAATTCTAAAGGCGTTAGTGATTTTTTATATACAGCAAAAACAATCTCAACCAGCAAATAGCTATCTTCAACAATGGTTAAAAGTTGCACCAGCAGATAAACGCGCTTACCGTTTGCTTAAAGTATTAACAAATATGAAAAAGGTACAAAATAATAATTAGCAAAGATTAAAAGTAAGCCATCTCAAAAAAATAACATCCCTAACCTAAAGATGACAAATAGGAATATAAAATATGTTTTTGTATTCCTATCACTGGTAAATTATTTATCATTTAAATTATGGTCTAACACTTCTGGTAATGCTGTTGAGCATTTTATTTCAGGGCATAACTTCCGATTTGATAACACAATTGAAACGTGCATCCACACTAAAGAAATTCCTACAACTACAAATAACAACATAAAACAACTAGTCCAAACCCCAATAATATCATTCATTAACCCAAAACAAATAGGCAAAATAAAACCGCCTAATCCGCCTATCATTCCAACTAACCCACCGACCGAACCTACATGATCTGGGTAATAAACAGGAATATGCTTATAAACGGCAGCTTTTCCTAATGACATAAAAAACCCTAGAAAAATAGTTAAAATGACAAAGGGAACAAGTTCTATGGCAAGGGAAAATTTAATTGACCCGTTAATTCCACGAACACTATAATCTGTTGCTGGATAGGATAAAAAGAAAATGCAGACTAAACATCCAATAAAAGTTACATACATTACATTTCTAGCTCCCCATTTATCTGATAACCAACCACCTAATGCTCTAAAAACACTTCCTGGTAAGGCATAGCAAGCAGCTAACATTCCAGCAGTAGTAATTTCCAAATCATAAACCCCGACATAATAACGCGGTAACCATAAGGCTAGTGCAACATACCCACCAAAAACAAAAAAATAATAGGTCGCAAAACGCCAAACCTGTAAATTTTTCAAAGGGGCTAGTTGCATAAATGCCCCACGTATTTTTTCTCCTTTTTCTTTTCTTAGTTTAGTCGCAGGATCTTCTTCAGTGGTAAACCAAAAAATAATCGCTATAATAAACAAAATGACCGCATAAATTCTAGCTACATTTTCCCAGCCATAAGCGATTAATAAAAATGGGGCTCCAAAATTAGTAATGGCAGCTCCAACATTACCCATCCCAAAAATACCTAACGCTGTTCCTTGACGTTCTTTTTCATACCATCGTGAAACATAAGCAATGCCGACAGCAAATGAACCACCAGCTAAACCAACACCTAAAGCTGCCACTAAAAACATCTGATAAGTTTCTACCATTGATAACAACCAAACGGCAATTGATGTTGTTAGCATTAGGATAAAATAGACTAAGCGACCACCAAATTGATCCGTCCAAATTCCTAAAAAAATCCGACTTAAAGAGCCTGTTAGTACAGGTGTAGCAACTAACAAACCAAATTGAGTATCATTTAAACCTAAATCATCTTTAATTTTTATCCCGATAATTGAAAAAATTGTCCACACCGCAAAACACACTGTAAACGCAACTGTACTAACGGTTAACGCTTTAGTTTGATTAGCCGGGGAAATATCATTAAGCTCGTGCATAATTAATTCCTAGGTTTAGTTTTGAAATAAATATCTGGCAGATAATTTTAAACATGCTAAATTAAAAGTAATAAAAAATAGTTTTTGGTTTTTAAACATTTTGATTGTTTTTTTAAATAATATTAAATTAGGCGTGTAATGTTGGGTTAGATTATTTCACAACGCTCAATAAACTAACCCAAGCTAGTGGATTTATTTACACGTCACATAATCTATGTCTATTTTAGCCTTTTTCATCCGTGAATACGCTTTAGCTTCTGCTACAGCTTGTTTTGAAGCATTTACTGTCATAGTTTCACTAACTTGGTTCCCATCAACATAGCCTTTACATTCGTAAGCCTTTGCGTATGATATAGATGTTATTAACATCAACGCTAAACCCATAGTACATTTTTTCATTTTAATACCTCGAAGTGTTTATAAAGAAAATTTACCCTAATAGTGAGTAAGAGATAACTATACACACCTTTTTATAAAACTTGCATTCCTAATTTATTTAATTTAGTTTATTTTATTTTAGAAAATAAACCTTGATGAGCCTCTTTTGTAGCTAACCCTAATCTAGCTCCGACTTTAGTCGTACATAAAGCTCCTGCGGCACTTGCATAACGCAAACATTCCAGCCATTCTTTATTTAACGCGAGTGCTGCCGAAAATGCACCGTGAAAAGCATCACCAGCACCTGTACTATCAATTGCTTTAACTTCATAAGCCGCTAATGAACCTGTTGTTAAACCACGTCTCCAAATCAAACCTCTTGAACCTAAAGTAATTACCACAGCTGGACTTATTTTTGAGAATTTTTTTAATGCCTTGTCTAGGGTTTTACTGTGTTGCAAAGCGAATTTTTCTGAACAAATTAAATAATCGACTTTATCCATTAAAGCTAAACTACCTTCATGAACTGAACCTGCATCTAAAACCGTTGGAATTTTTTTATCAGCTATTTGTTCTAATATTTCTAGTGATAGCTGTAGTTGATGCCCATCAAGTAAAACTACTTTAGGGCTAATTATTGAAAAATCAATGCTATTTGCAGTTAAAGCCTGTGTTTCTTGGTAATTAATCAAAGCACGATCGCCATTAGGTTTAACTAATATAGCTGAAATAGGGGTAGCGAATTCACCGCGTTTAATCAACGTTGTATCAACGTGATAATAAATAAATTCCTGTAAATGACTTTCACCTTGTAAATCATTACCTAAATAACCTGCAAAGGCGGATTTTAAACCCAATTTAGCCACCATCACCGCCGCATTAGCCGCTGGGCCACCACCACAATTAATAAGATGACTCGCAGTCATTTTTTCATCAGTATGAGGATGATGTGCAACTGAAAATACCAGATCATGACAAGCATAGCCTAGACACAAGACATCAATATCAGCTAATGATTGTAAAGATGGCATTTTTAAAATCCTATATTAAGCAATTCTAACCGCCTTAAAACCAATATCATCACGATAATAAAGCCCATCCCAACTAATTTGACGGGTCAATTCATAGGCTTTTTTCTGTGCTATTTTTATATCATCACCTAAAGCGCAGGCACATAATACCCGCCCTCCTGTAGTAATGACATCGCCATCCTGTTGAGATGTTCCTGCATGAAAAACTTTACTAGTTGCTGTTTCTATTTTCGGTAATCCTTTAATTACTTTACCTTTGTCATAAGCATTAGGATAACCATTTGCAGCTAACACCACCCCTAATGCAAAGCGACTATCCCACGCGCTGGTTAATAAATGCAACCGTTTATTTAATGCACCTTGACATAATTCAACTAAATCACTTTGTAAACGCATCATAATAGGCTGAGTTTCAGGGTCTCCAAAGCGACAATTATATTCTAAAACTTTAATAGAACCATCTTTACTAATCATCAGCCCTGCATATAAAAATCCCGTATATTCACACCCTTCGGTAGCCATACCTTTTAAGGTAGGATTAATCACTTCATCCATAACCCGTTGATGAATTTCAGTAGTAACAATCGGAGCAGGTGAATAAGCTCCCATACCTCCAGTATTAGGGCCTTTATCATCATTATCACGAGCTTTATGATCTTGTGAACTCGCCATTGGTAAAGCGGTATTGCCATCGGCAATAACAATAAAACTAGCCTCTTCGCCGTCTAAAAACTCTTCAATAACTACGCGATGTCCTGCATTACCAAAACGATTAGCCGACAACATATCTTCTACAGCCTCAATCGCTTGTTGTTCGGTTGTGGCGATAATGACCCCTTTTCCTGCTGCCAGCCCATCGGCCTTAACGACAATTGGAGTTCCCTGTGCTTTAATATAAGCAATAGCTGGTATAGTTTCAGTGAAGGTTTGATACGTAGCTGTTGGAATATTATGCCGTGCCATAAAATCTTTACAAAAAGTTTTAGACCCTTCTAATTGAGCCGCTTTTGCACTAGGGCCAAAACAAGCTAAACCTGCTTGTTGAAAGCTATCAACAACCCCCATCACTAAAGGAACTTCAGGGCCTATAATCGTTAATTCAATTTCTTGTCGTTGAGCAAATTTAACTAAAGCGGAAATATCGTCAACCTTAATGGCAATATTTTCCACCTTATCTTCTAAAGCTGTTCCTGCGTTTCCTGGAGCAACAAAAACTTGCTCAACCATGACTGATTGTTTTACTTTCCAAGCGAGTGCGTGTTCACGTCCGCCACTGCCAACGATAAGAATTTTCATAAGATTATATATTTATAATAGGCTAAAAAATTATACGGTTTTTTTTTAAATACGATAAAGCGGTTCTAACTTATCTTCAGTTACTTTGGAATCAAATTTTTCACGGGCGTTATGTTCATTGAAAAATTGAAACAATTCATTTCCATGCCAATTATTACTATGCTGGCTGTATAAGTTTTGATTTAACACTAAGATTTCATCACGTAAGCGTGCTTCACAATGATTTGCTAATGCACCTAAACTTGATATACCATATTTTAAATTTCCCCAGACTAATAATGCCTGCTTTGCTGCTTGAGAATCATTCTCATTACATGCCTGTTTTAAAGCTTTAATACTAGCTTTAAGATTAATATCTGGTTGATTAACCTTAGATAATTTTAAACTAGGCTTTTTATAAAAATACATAAATAAAGTTATCAACCAAGCAATTGCAAAAAACAGACTAAGTCCCTGCCATAACCAGTGATTATTCTGGGTTTTGGAGGAATTTAATTCTACTGTAGAGTTTTCAATTGTTGCTGGTTGTTTAGCTACATTATTAGTATTAATTGCTGGCACCGTAGTTACTCCGCCTATCGCAGTAATAATTGTTTCAGGAATAGTCACTGTTTCTATTTGCTCTGTGTCACTATTAAACCAATCTAATTTTATTTCTGGTAAGGTATAACTACCATTTTTAGACGGAATAAACGCAATTTTTTCTTGCCTAGAAGCAATTAATCCTGTTTTAGTTTGTTTCTCTTTTAGATTAGCTTGATCGGGATAATTTTTTAGACCGTCTTCCTTAGAAGTTTGTTGCAATTTAGGTAATTGCCCCATGGTTGCCCCATCAACTATTAGCGTAAGTGTTCGAGTCAGTGGTTCACCTACCTGCATGGCATTATAATTACCTGACCATTGTTGCGATAATTCAACCTTTTTTGCTACTAACCAATGTTTACCTGTAAAATCAGTGGGAATAGGACGAACTTTTAAGGTAATAACATTAGATTCAACACGTTCTCGTTTAGTGCTTTGAGTTCCAAAAAAACCACCCATACGCGAACCATTATCAACCAAAACGGCAGCAGTAAGTTTTAACGGAGCAATAGTCATTGTGCCACTTTTTTGCGGAAATATAGCATAATTACGTTCGGTAACTGCATAAGTCATTCCCCCTCTCTCAGTTTTATAATTTTTATCTTCTCCTAATTTTTCAACCACTGCATCCTCTAATTCAGGATCAGTTAATCTTGCCTCGACAATATTAACTCGTCTAAAAAAGCGTAATCTATAAATAACTTGTGATTGTAAATAAGGGTTAGTTGGTGTTGCCTTAACTTCCAAAAATATGGGTGCATTGACGGCATAAGATTGAGTAGCAACGGATTTATTTTTACTTACATTAATAGAAACTGTCGGGCTACGATCACTGCCAAAATCTAAGGCAGGAATTTGTAATTCACCAGCTTGTTTAGCAATCACCGTAAAAGTCCATTGAACTTTCATTGATCTTTTACCATTAACCCATGACAAGCTACTGCTATGATTTTTATTTAAAATTTCAAAATCTTTTTCTAAAGGACTAAAGTTAGGATTAGAATCTGGGTCTTTATCACTAGAAAAAGTAATTTCAAACGATTGATTTAAACTTATCAAATCACGATCAATACTAACTTCAATGGGAGTTGCAATGACAATAGAGGTCTGTAACAGAAATAAAAAGAGTAAAAATCGCATTTTAAAATTAACAATTATAAAAAAATAAAGTTTAAACCTAATTATGAAAAATGCCAATAAAACCCATTAATCATTAATGATTCATCGCTGTCGTTTTCTTTTAGCCAAATAACCATCCGCTTTAACAGGAATGACTTCTGATATTAAAACAGCCCCTAATTCAGCCATCGCCCGGTGATAAACTTTGCGTTTAAAATACACCACATCTTTCAAAGGATGCCAATAGTCCACCCATCGCCAATTATCAAACTCAGGCTTATCACTGCAATCAAAGCGTACATTTGATTCAGATGATACTAATCGTAATATAAACCAAATTTGTTTTTGTCCTATGCAAAGAGGCATTGAGTTTTTACGAATGAAACGTTCTGGTAAATTATAGTGTAACCAATAACGGGTTCGCCCAAGTAATTCAACATGATTGAATTCTAGCCCCGTTTCTTCCCATAATTCTCGATACATTGCTGTTTCTGGATCTTCGTTGTCATCAATTCCTCCTTGCGGAAACTGCCAAGAATTAACACCACGTCTTTTAGCCCAAAAAACAGAACCTTCATCATTGCAAAGGATTATACCGACATTAGATCGATACCCTTTAGAGTCAATCATGTTAAAACCTATCTTGTTTTACTTACTGATGTTTTTAATAAGGTTAAATGGTGTAAAATCAAAAATATCAGTAACCGTTAAATTTATAGTGTCATTGTTCCATAAATATGACAATGATGCTATGGCATTTCTTTTTTTATTTTTATAACGTGAGTTCTTCGATGAGTTTAGCAATTTTTGATTTAGACAATACTTTAATTAGCAATGATAGTGATTATCTTTGGGGACAATTTTTAATTGACCAAGGAATTGTTGATAAAAAAATTTATATGGCAAAAAATACTAAGTTTTATGAGGATTATCAGCAAGGAACTTTAGATATTATAGAGTTTTTACAATTTTCACTTAAACCATTATCGGAACATTCTCTGGAGCAATTATTAAAATGGCGTGAACAATTTATTTTTGAGATTATTCAACCGATATTATTAACTGCTGCTCAAGAGTTGGTAGATAAACATCGTGATAACGGTGATACGCTGTTAGTCATTACCGCAACAAATCGTTTTGTCACAGAATTAATTGTTAAAGCTTATGGAATTAATAATTTACTGGCAACCACACCTGAATTTAAAAATGGTGCTTATACGGGAAATGTTGAGGGTATTCCTTGTTTTCAGAAAGGTAAAGTAACATTGCTTGAACAATGGTTAAAGACTTCAACTGAAACTTTAGATGGTAGTTATTTTTATAGTGATTCTCACAATGATTTACCATTATTAAAAAAAGTTGATTATCCTATTGCAGTTAATCCTGACGAAAAACTTCATGCTGTTGCAAAACAGTTTAATTGGGATATTATTAGCTTACGAGATTAATTTAGCTTTTAATTATTACACCTTCAATGTTTATATGAATGAACCGCTAATAAAAATGTTTACTATAAACTGAAAATGTTAAAATAAAAATATTTTTTAATATCCTTCGCTCATAGACAAAATCACTTAAATTTACATGACTAAATATATTTTTATTACAGGTGGCGTAGTATCCTCACTAGGTAAGGGGATTGCTGCCTCTTCATTGGCGGCCATTCTTGAAGAACGTGGTCTAAAGGTCACAATGACAAAGTTAGACCCTTATATTAATGTTGACCCTGGAACGATGAGTCCTTTTCAACACGGGGAAGTTTTTGTTACCAAAGATGGTGCGGAAACTGATTTGGATTTAGGTCATTATGAACGGTTTTTAAAAACCACAATGTCTAAAAAAAATAATTTTACCACCGGGCAGGTTTATGAATCAGTGTTACGCAAAGAACGGAAAGGAGAATATTTAGGGGCAACTGTACAAGTTATTCCTCATATTACCGATGAAATTAAACGCCGTATTTATGCTAGTGCCGAAGGGATGGATGTGGCTTTAATTGAAGTTGGAGGTACTGTTGGTGATATTGAATCCTTACCTTTTTTAGAGGCTATTCGTCAAATTCGAGTGAAACAAGGGATGGATAAATCCTTATTTATTCATTTAACATTAGTCCCTTATATTACTACCGCAGGTGAGATTAAAACCAAACCAACACAGCATTCGGTTAAAGAATTAAGAACTATTGGTATACAGCCTGATATATTAATTTGTCGTTCAACCCATGAGCTTCCTGCGGCAGAGCGTTATAAAATAGCTTTGTTTACCAATGTTCCCGAACATTCTGTTATTTCAGCAAGAGATGCGGATACTATTTATCGAATCCCTTTATTACTCAATGAACAAAATTTAGATGATATTGTGGTGAAACAATTACGTCTTGATGTCCCTCCTGCCAATTTATCAGAATGGAGAGCAGTTGTTGAGGCTGTGACCCATCCGCATAATGAAGTTACTATCGCTATTGTTGGAAAATATGTTGAACATACTGATGCTTATAAATCATTGGATGAAGCATTAATTCATGCGGGCATTCAAACTCGTAATAAAGTTAAAATTAATTATATTGATTCAGAAACTATTGAAGAAGAAGGTTTAGGTCAATTACAACACCTTGATGCAATTTTAGTTCCTGGTGGATTTGGAGAACGTGGTGTTGAAGGAAAGATTGCGACGGTTCGTTTTGCCAGAGAAAATAAGATTCCTTATTTAGGTATTTGCTTAGGAATGCAAGTAGCAGTTATTGAATTTGCCCGTAATGTAGTTGGTTTAGAAGGAACGCATAGTACCGAATTTTTACAAAATACTCCACATCCAGTAATTGGTTTAATTACCGAATGGATGAATGAATGTGGTACAGTGAAAAAGCGTGCTGAAAATTCAGACCTTGGAGGAACTATGCGGCTAGGAAGTCAGAAATGTCGCTTATTATCAGATTCATTAGTCTCAAAGCTCTATCAAAAAGATGTAATTACTGAACGTCATCGTCATCGTTATGAGTTTAATAATCATTATATAGAACAATTAGAAGCAAAAGGGATGAGATTTACAGGAAAATCTATTGATGGGCGATTAGTTGAGGTGATTGAAATTCCTGAGCACCCATGGTTTTTGGCCTGTCAATTTCATCCAGAGTTTACTTCTACTCCTAGAAAAGGACATCCTTTGTTTTCAGGATTTATTACAGCAGCCATAGAGCATAAACAAAAAAACGAGCCATCATAAAATAATTAAGAGCTGATATGATTCTTCAATAAATTTCATTGGGTTTTTCCATAAATTTGATAACGTTTTATAATGCTAGTGGCCCAAATTTTATGGGTTGCAACTTCACACATCGCATTATTCATTTTAAAAACCGCCGCCGCACTATCTTCTAAAATAGCCTCAGCGACAGTCAAGTCCTCAATGGTTACTTGATAGCAGGCTTCAATTTCGGCAATTTGTTGCGGATGAATCGCGGTTTTTCCAATTAAACCACAACTTATATCATGTAAAGTTTCTTGTTCTAATAACCAACGATTATTTAACTGTTCAAAGACAGGCGCGGTTAATTCAAATCCATAAGGTTTAAACGTATTAATTAATTGATAAATCACTTGCCCTAACGGACTTTCATATAAGGTTTTATTTTGTATACGACGCAAACCTAAATGTTGTAATAAATCATTACCGCCAATTCGTAGTACTAATATTTCTTGTTGATAATTTTTGCTAATTAGTAGATCACGTAAATAAGACATCTTTGCTTGTTCAAAAACAGCTTTAGTTTCTAATGTAGGCATGTTTTTAAAGCCTTTACCAGCTATTAAAGAAAAATAATCATCAATATTATTGGCATCTAACTTAGGAAATACAAAACCTGTAATTCGATTAATATCAGGAAAGCCAAGCAATTTTTCTAAAACCTTCGGATTACGCACCCTAATAAAAAGTAATTTATTATTGGATTTAATTTGTGGTAATAATTCATTAATTTTTTCAAGTGCATGATTTATATCTTTAGCATGAATGGAATCTTCGGTACAAAAAATCATTGAGCGTAATTGAGGATATTTATTCCCATTGGCAATGTCAATTAAATCATCTTTAATAGCAGGAATATATAGTGTTGCCCCCAATTGTATTGCGTTAATCATGGTTTATATCCTTAATAATTGAGACCGCTTGATAAGGCATGATTATATTTTCAATAATCGTTACTGGTTTTTCTTTTGCCAATAGTAATAAATGCTGAGTTTGACTCGCCGTTAAATTTTTTAAGATTAGTTTATCAGGTACACGGCGAAGTAATACTCGTGTTGCTTCCCCAATACCTGGTTTTATCAAATTGCTATCATTAATATGATAATCATGTTTTATTTTCTTAATAAAATTAATAGACTGCTGGTTAACATCTTGTTTGTTTCCATTATCATTTTGATGACTAATTATTTTCTTAGTTATTTCTATAATCTTATCTACAATCACCATAGTTTTATCAATAAACCAATTACTTAAATCGTCATTTAAAAATTGCTGATAATAAAGACAACCGTGAAAATCATTGCTATTAAGATAATCTTTATTTAAAATCGAACGACTAATTAATCCTGAAATCGTTGAATTTAATAAGCTTGAAGGAATTAAATAATCATCAAAGCTTGCTGTGACCGCAGCTACTCCTGCTATATCATTTAATACATATAAATCGGAATTAATCTGGGTTTGATTTTCAGAGTTAAACTTATTCACGCTTTTATCTAACTCTTGAGTAATAACGCCTTTACCTGTCCAGCCATCAACAAAGGTAAAGCTATCTAAATTAGGGTGTTGTTGAATAATATAGCGTAACGCATTAACATCAAGACCATGATCACGGATAATAGACAGGCAATAGTGATGACAAATACGATTAAAATATTTCTCTAAAATACGTTTTAATAAAATACCTATCGGGATTCCTGCTCTTGCTAGTGAAATTAAAGTGATGCCATTAGGTTTTCGGTGATTAATTTTGAAAGCTAGAGTGATTAAATCAGTTGTAAAACGTAGGTGGTTTTGTGCTAATAGTTGTTGAAAACAAGCCAAATAAGTTTTACTAGGTAATGATTCATAAGTAATCATTTCGCTATAATGACACTTTTGCTGTTGAATTAACCGCTCTTTTTCGACTAAAGGAGTATTTTTAATGGTAATAGGTTTTAATAAAATATGTACATCATTTGCTGAATAACTCCCTGAAAAAACCAACATAAACCTCTCCGTTATTTGTTTAAAATGATACCCTAAAAATAATAGGGTATCAAAAATTATCTATGTTATATATTTACGGTGTATTAATTGATTTAATCATTTCCAATATTTCTTGGGCATGGTTGGTTGCTGAAACCCCATATAATACTGCCTCTAAAATTCCTTGTTGATTAATAATAAAGGTTGAGCGTACAATTTTCATTTTTTTCACCCCTTCTTTTTCAATCTCTTGCCAAACTTCATAAGCTTCACAAACTTCTCCTGAAGTATCGGCTAACAATTCCAGATTTAATGAAAATTTATCAATAAAAGCTTGATGGCTGTCACAAGAATCTTTACTAACACCAATAACAACTGTGTTTAAATTGGCAAATTCCGTTGCTAATGCAGTAAAATCATTAGCTTCAATCGTACATCCTGGGGTATCATCTTTGGGATAAAAGTATAAAATAATATTTTTTTTAGCTCGGTAATCATTTAATGTGACTATTTTATTGTGTTGATTAACACTTTTAAAAATGGGGGCAATATCATTTTTATGTAACATGGTCTCTTCCTCAAATAAATTTTTTTAAAAAACATTGAATTAAACAATGGCTATGTATTTTCCTAAGAAATTAATAAGCATTGAAATTTTAGTAAATACCCTCATATACCTAGAAAAATACTAGGTTATTATATTCTTTTTTATTTTTCTCTGGAGCAATAATGTCGACTGTTAACAAAACTGATGTAGAACATTTATTAAAAACCTTTATCGACCCTCATACTGAAACGGATTTAATCAGCGCGAAAGCAGTTAATTATATTGATATTAATGGAAAAGATATTAACATTAAACTTGTTCTTGGGTATCCTGCGAAAAGTTATATTGAGGAGTTAAAAGTTAGCTTAAAGGAGCATTTACGTGGTTTAACTAATGTTGGTACCATTACTATTGATGTTGAAATTAAGATTGTTGCACATTCCGTCCAACAAGCTTTAAAACCCATCAAGGCGATAAAAAATATTATTGCAGTTGCCTCTGGAAAAGGTGGAGTTGGAAAATCAACTACAACGGTTAATTTAGCCCTAGCATTAGCAGCCGAAGGGGCAAAGGTTGGTATTTTAGACGCTGATATTTATGGGCCTAGTATTCCGATGATGCTGGGATTATCAGGTCATCCAGCCAGTGAAGATGGCAAAACCATGTTGCCTAAAATAGGCTATGGAATTCAAACAAATTCTATTGGTTATTTAATTGACCAAGATCAACCAATGATTTGGCGTGGTCCTATGGTAACCAATGCCCTACAACAATTATTAAATGAAACTAAATGGGTTGATATTGATTATTTAATTATTGATTTACCACCAGGAACAGGAGATATCCAATTAACATTATCACAGCAAATTCCTGTAAGTGGCGCAGTCATTGTAACTACACCACAAGATATTGCTTTAATTGATGCCCAACGAGGGTTAGGGATGTTTGAAAAAGTTAATGTTCCTGTTTTGGGTATTATTGAAAATATGAGTTTACATGTTTGCAATAATTGTGGGCATGAAGAAGCTATTTTTGGTGAAGGCGGTGGTTTAATGATGGCGAAGAAAAATAACACTGAATTTTTAGGCTCGCTACCATTAGATATTAATATCCGTAAATTTGCAGACAGTGGCAGACCAACAGTTGTTTCTGACCCAGAAGGGCGAGCAACCCAAATTTACCAACAAATTGCCCGAAAAATGACTGCAAAACTTGCCTTGAAAGCTAAAGATTTTAGGGGTAAGTTCCCTAACATAGTCGTCGAGAATAGTTAATAGTTAGATTTTTATTGTTATTAATTTAAAATTCTATACCTTGTGAAGCCTTTATTCCCTGACTAAACGCATGTTTAATCGGTCGCATTTCAGTGACCGTGTGAGCAATCTCTATCACCTCTTCTGCTGCATTTCGACCAGTTAAAACGAGGTGCATCCAGTTTGGTTTTTTTTGACTAATAAAGGCTGAAATTTCTTCACCAGAAATCCAGTTATAACCACAACAATAATTAATTTCATCTAAGAGTACAAAATCAAATTCTTCTGATAAAATTTTTTGCTGGGCAAATTCCCAAATCTCTCGACTGGTTTTTATATCTTGTTCTGGATTTTTAGTATCCCAAGTAAAGCCATCGCCTAAAGTATGCCATTCAATATTTTCAAAATTTTCAGCGGCTTTTTGTTCGCCTGTTTTCCATTGACCTTTAATGAATTGAATCACACAAACTTTCATTCCCCAGCCTGCGGCTCTAAAAACCATGCCAAATGCACTGGAGGATTTTCCTTTACCGGTGCCTGTGTGTACTAAAACGAGTCCTTGACGTTTATCTCTTGCTTTCATGATAACCATCCTGCAATAACTTCTGGGGCGCTGGCAAAATACCAGTGAATATAAGAGGCACGAACATTTTTATAAGCGATACCTTTATCGCCGCGATTGAGAGTAAAACAAGTTGCGATTTTTTCATCATTAATGCGTGCCGAATGATGAAACTCATGCCCACGCATTCCACTAGCATCATTACGATAACCTAAAGAAACTAAATGATTTTTCATTTCTGAAATATAAGGAAATATCCCTGCCATCGACCAAACCTTGCCATCGAGATCAATGAGTTTTTTACCGAGTAACATCGCTCCACCACATTCTGCTAACACAGGTTTATTTGCCTCTATAAATTTTATAATAGATAACCAACTTGATGACCTTGCCAATTTTTCGGCATAAAGTTCAGGATAACCACCAGGTAACCATAACGCATCAGCATTTTCAGGGATAGGTTCACCGTTAATGAGTGAAAAAAAACAAATTCTTGCGCCTGCCTCTTGTAACCAATCAATATTACTAGGATAAATAAAACAACAGGCGGCATCATTAGCAATCGCTATCGTTTTATTTTTTAATAACGATTTATGTTGGCGGATAATATTTTCTTGTCTATTTAGTTGAGTTAATGCTGGCAATAAATGTTGATAGTCTAAATAAAAAAATTCAGCAAAATTAGGAATATCAGTTTTTTCGGGGATTTTCAAACCTAAATGTCGCTCAGGTAATTGAGGTGCATTTTTTTTCATCCATCCAAGCAATGTAGGTAACTGGTGTTGTTGTAATAAGGTTGCTAATAGCTGGGCATGATGATTACTACCAACACGATTAGCAATAATACCTGCAATTATAAAACCTAACTTATGAGCATAATCACAAAACCCTGTAACTAATGGTACAATTGAACCAGACATTCCCTTAACATCAACAACTAAAATAACGGCGGTTTTTAGTATTGTTGCAAGATGCGCGCTTGAGCCTTTTTCTCCAACTCCAGTTGTACCATCGAATAACCCCATCGCAGCTTCAATTAACACAATATCTGACTGTTGTGAGTGTTTATTTAATTGGCTAATACAGGCTTCATCTCCCATCATTTTAGTATCTAAATTATATGAAGGTTTCATTGTTATTGCTTGATGCCAATAAGGGTCAAGGAAATCAGGACCAGCTTTAAAAGCTTGAACATTTAGTGATTTATGCTTTAATTCTTGTAATAACGCCAACATAATTGTAGTTTTCCCACAACCTGATTGAGTTCCAGCGATAATAGCAGTTTTGAAATATTTTTGCATAATCATTTGCCTTAAAAACTAGGTATTATTAAATAAGTATTATAAGTAGCAATAATTATGAAAATAAGACCACTCAAACGATGTAATAATGTCATTGCGATTGAATTAACGTTGCTAAATAGTCTATCATCAAGATTTGGTAAATTTATTTTTACGAGATTTATAATAGTAAATTACCAATAAACCTATAAAAATAAGAGTTAAAAATAACAGAATAATGGTATCTCCGAGGCGTGAATAAGGTGTTAATCCACCCATAGGTATAATATTTTCGGTGAGAGTGTTCGTTTTAAATAAAGGGGCTTGTTTTATAACTCTACCATGAGCATCTACAAAAGCACTCACACCTGTATTAGTTGCACGCGCTAAATAACGCCCTGTTTCCAACGCCCGCATTCTCGCAATTTGTAAGTGTTGATGCGGTTCAAAAGAATTTCCAAACCACGCATCATTAGTGACATTAACTAAATAAGCCGCCTCTGGTAAAGTATCTATCACTTCACTAGCAAACGCATCTTCATAGCAAATTGAAGTTGCAAAAGGGTAACCGCCTGCATTTAATAGAGGTTGATTATCCCCACCAGGAACAAATGATCCAAGTCTTATGCCAATTAAATCAAGAACCCAACCTGATAATGGCTGTAATGGTAAGTATTCACCAAAGGGAAGTAAATGGTTTTTTTTATAAAATTTACGTTCGTTACCTAAAGTTAATACCGTATTATAACTTTGCTGTGATTTTTGATCTCTAACGGCAATGCTTACAATTAAATCGGTTTTATTTGCTTTAGCTTCTAAGGATAACGGTTTTAAAAAAAGCTCATCAACTTGATGTAAATAAGCAGGAATAGCGGTTTCAGGCCAAATTATAACATCAGAATCCCAATGGTTATGAGTCATTTGTTGATAACTAAGCAAGGTTTTAATTAGGTTTTTGGGTAGCCACTTTTGATCTTGGCTAATATTTCCTTGTACTAAGGTTATTTTAATCGGCTCTCCGATAACCGTCGTCCATTGAACATATTTTAACGCATAGCCTGTTATTAATAAGCTAGAAATAACCACGCAGTTTAAAATAAGTCGCTGTTTAGTAATCAGTATATGACTAAATAATGAAGCGGTTAGAATAATTAAAAAACCAGTTCCATAAACGCCAAATAAAGGTACAAAACCAGCATAAGCAGTATCTAGTTGACTATAAGCTATTTGAAACCATGGGAATCCATTTAATAGCCAAAAACCACGCAAGTATTCAATCGCTATCCAGACAAAAGGTATAATCCAGAATAGCAAGCGTTTATCGGTTAAAAAAGCTAATTTAACCACTAAATAAGCAGTTAGAGCAGGAAATAATGCCCAAAATGCGGCAAATAGTAATGCTAAAAGAATAGATACAAAAAAACTTGCACCTCCATAAAAATAAATACTGACAAAAACCCAAGTAACACCAAATCCAAATAAACCTAAACCGTAAAGATAAGCTCTAAAGGCAGCTTGTTTTGGACTATTGGCATAATACCATGATAAAAATAATGTAACGAGTGAAATAATAGCTAAATAAGCATAATCAAAGGGAGCAAAAGCTAGCGTTAATAATAATCCCGCGAGAAAGCTTATTAAAGCCCATATTCCATTAGATAGCGTCATAGAATTTCATCAGTCATTTAAAATTTCAACAATACTGTTTACATTGAGATTTATTATTCATTTGCTAAAGATTCAACTAATTTTTTTGCAGGAACATAACCTGGAAGCACATTACCTTTTTCAGTAATAATCATTGGCGTACCACGTGCCTCAAATATTTCAGCTAATGCCATGTGTTTATCAATAGGATTATCACAGGTTTTTTTCACAGGACCATTGCCTAATTTCGCCTCTGTTAATGCTTTTTTTCTATCATCAGCACACCAAACAGAAATCGCTTTATCATAAGATTCTGAACCTTTACCTGCTCTTGGGAAAAATAAATATTTAACCGTAATTCCTTCAGCTAAATAGTCTTCCATTTCTGAATGAAGTTTACGACAATAACCACAATCTATATCAGTAAAAACATACACTGTATTCTTAGGTTTTTTAGCCTTAAAAACAATCATATTCTCATCGCTTATAGCTTCAAGGGCTTTTATGCGTGAACTTGCAAGCTTTGCTTCAGTAATATCTTTTTTAGCAACTATATCAATTAAATGACCTTGAACTAAATACTTTCCATCGTCAGAAATATAAAAAATAGCCCCTTTAATAGACACTTCTTTTAATCCTGGAATCTCAGAAGGCTTTATAGAGTCTATTTTTACAGTAGGCATCGCTTTTTCTAAAGCGGCCTTAATTATTATATCGTCTGCATAGACAGCGGAGAAAGCAAGTAAACTTGATGCTAATAGGGGGTATTTATAGAAAGATTTCATATTTATTGGTTTAAAAAAATAACGTAAAGTTTAATGGAGGACATAGAGATTATCATTTTTTTATTCAGATGGCTCATATAAACTATGCTACCTACTTAAATAATAACTAAAATAATCGTTCTACATCAACAAAAATAGCAACAAGCATTAATGATATTAATAAAAAAATTCCAATTTGTTGAAAGATAATTTGAATATTTTCAGAGACAGGACTGCCTTTTATGGCTTCTATTGCATAAAACATTAAATGACCACCATCTAATACAGGCACAGGTAAAAGATTTAAAATTCCTAGGCTGACACTGACAATAGCTAAAAATTTAAGAAAGTGAACTAAACCCATTTCTGCTGATTGACCTGCATATTGAGCGATACTTATTGGCCCACTTAAATTTTTTACTGATCCATTCCCGATTAACATTTTTCCCATCATTTTTAAAGTCATAAATGCATTATCATAGGTTTTCTGTAATCCACCTATAAACGCTGCACCTACAGGTAATGAATAATGAACTTGTAATGAATCTAATAAATTTTCATTGATATAAACCCCAGCACCAATTTTACCAATAATTTTATCATCCGCTTCAAAGGCTCTAGGGGTTATGGTTAGGGGAATATGAACATCCTCTCTGGAAACACGTAATTTAATAGCTATATTAGGACGTTGCTGTACATACTCAACCCATTGCATCCATTGAGTAATGACAATGTTATCGGCACTAATAATTAAATCTCCAGGCTGTAAATTGGCATCTGAAGCGGCTGTATTCTCAAGAACCTTACCTATTATAGGTTTAAGTTCAATAGCTTGTAATTTTAGACCTAAACGTTGATAAAGTACATCTGGATCTATTGCCTCATCTGCAGGTATTTTTAAACGATGGCTTTGTTCAGTTCCATCTGTGGTTTTAGTGACAACGTTGATCTCTTCTTCACCGCTCATCGCTGTGGAAAATAATACGCCCATCGCTTCACTCCAAGTAGGAGTTATTTTTTCATTAACTGAAATAATTTCCTCGCCTTTAACAAAACCAGCGTTGTAAGCGATGGTATTTTGTTCAACCTCACCAATAATAGGTCGCATTCCTGTTTCCCCCATTATTAAAATAACCCAATATAAAATAACCGCGAGAATTAAATTAAAAATAGGCCCTGCGGCGACGATAGCAACCCTTGAAATTAAAGGCTGACGATTAAAAGCAAACGCTAAATCTTCTTTTTTAACCTCTCCTTCACGTTCATCAACCATTTTTACATAGCCACCTAAAGGGATAGACGATAAAGCATATTCGGTAGAATCAGGTGTTTTTTGATAAGACCAAATAATTTTACCAAAACCAACTGAAAACCTAAGAACTTTAACACCACATTGTCGTGCTACCCAAAAATGCCCAAATTCATGAAAAGAAACTAAAATAGCAATAGCCACAATAAAGTGGAAGAGGGTATATAATAGTTCCATTAGCGACCTAGACCATTAATTATCTTAATTGCGACAGTTCTTGCTTGTTTATCAGTTGCTAAAATAGTCTCTAAACTATCTGCATTGCCAGCGGAAAATTTTGCCATCGTTTGTTCAATAATTATCGCGATCTCAGTAAATTTTATTTTTTCATTGAGAAAATAATCAACCGCAATTTCATTGGCGGCATTTAAAACCGTTGGCATAATACCGCCTATATTAACCGCTTCTATAGCTAAACGTAAACACGGAAAACGTTGTAGATTAGGCTTTTCAAAGTCCATTTGTGCCACTTCAAAAATATCCAACGGAGTGACACCTGAATCAAAACGCTCAGGATATGCCATCGCATGAGCAATTGGAGTTCGCATATCAGGATTACCCATTTGAGCTAATACTGAACCATCTAAATAATCAACCATTGAATGGATGATACTTTGCTTGTGAATCACTACTTGAATCGAATCACTCGGCATATTAAATAATAAACACGCTTCAATAAGTTCCAAACCTTTATTCATCATTGTTGCTGAATCAACGGATATTTTACGCCCCATATTCCATTTAGGATGAGCAATAGCTTGTTCTGGTGTCACATTTTCAAGTTCTTCAACAGGAGTTTCTCTAAAAGGACCACCCGATGCGGTTAATAAAATCCGGCGAACTTGTTTGCTGGGTTCACCTGTTTTATAAGCAGATGGCATACATTGAAAAATAGCGTTATGTTCGCTATCTATCGGTAATAACGTTGCCCCTGAGTCAGTCACTGCCTGCATAAAAATATCACCAGACATCACCAGTGCTTCTTTGTTTGCAAGTAATATTGTTTTCCCAGTATTTGCAGCTGCTAATGACGGTAATAGTCCAGCAGCACCTACAATGGCAGCCATAACTGAATCAACTTCATCAAGACTGGCTACTTTTTCTAAAGCGGCCGTTCCCGATAAAACCTGAATAGCAGTATTTGCTAATTTTTGCGCTAAAATAACCGCCTTCTCTTTATCAACAACAACAGCATAACGAGGCAAATAAACTAAACATTGCTGATATAAAGCTTCAATATTAGTGTTAGCCGTTAAGGCGACTACTTTATATTTATCAGGATGCCTAGAAATAACATCTAAGGTACTAACACCAATTGAACCTGTTGCTCCAAGTATACATAATCCTTTCATTAGAAAATTCCCAAACCAATTAGTGAAATCCCAGCATAGAAAAATGGTGATGCGGCAATAATACTATCAATTCTATCCAAAACTCCACCATGACCTGGAAAAATAATACCACTATCTTTAACCCCACGTTGACGTTTAATTAAACTAAAAAATAAATCACCATAAATTGAAATTAATACCGTGAGGATAGATAATAAAATGAAATCAATAGCACTCATCCATGAGAATTGGAAAATAAGACTTAATGCCAAACCACAGATAATAGCCCCTGTTAATGCACCATACATACCTTGAATAGTTTTTCCAGGGCTAATTTCAGGTGAAAGCTTATCTTTACCAAAACGTTTACCGACAAAATAAGCGGCAATATCAGCAACCCAAATTAAAATCATGAAATACAGTACCATATCGGCTTTATATAACAAGTGTAAACGACTAATAAACATCCATGCAGTAAGCAAAACAAACCAGCCTATCAAGGCGCGATAATGTTGTTTAAGTTCTATTTTTAACAATGATTTTGGTAATTTACGAATTAAAATCATTATTATTATCCAGAATAATACCGGTGGAATTACCGTCCATTCTAATAAACCTGAATATTCTCTAACATCAGGCCATTCAAATTGTAAGGAAATATACTCAAGAAACTGTGTCCAAAAAGCAATCCCTAACATGGGTAAAATGAGTGTAACAATAAATAATACTCGCATCCCTATTTTGTCAATATTAATTAGGTTTGTCCATTCCCAAGCACCAATTAAAATGACCAGAGCGATGACTAGAGAAAAATAAAGAGAACTTAAAAAGAGAACAGCCGAAATGATTAGAACGGCTAAAATTGTTGCGGTAATAATACGCTGTAATAACATGTTAGGTTGATTTGGTTCTAATAAATTATAATAAGTTAGTTTTAGCAATTACTTGGTCACCTGTGCGTCCAAAACGTCGTTGCCGACCTTTAAAACTATCGATGGCTTGTCGTAATGCTGTGGAGTTAAAATCTGGCCATAATATTGGGGTAAAATAAAATTCTGTATATGCGAGTTGCCATAATAAAAAGTTACTAATTCGCTCTTCACCACCAGTTCTGATAAATAAATCTGGATCTGGTAGAGATGCCGTAGAAATATGTTGTGAAATGAGGTCTTCGGTAATGAGCGTATTGGGTAAAATCCCCGTTCTTATTTTTGTGGAGACTTGGTTTGCTGCTTGGGCAATATCCCAATGCCCACCATAATTAGCGGCAATAACAAGAATTAACCCATCATTATTTTGTGTCAGTTTTTCACCGTTAATAATTTCACGCTGTAATTCATTTGAAAACGCGCTTCTCTCACCAATGCAAACTAATTTAACATTTTTACGGTTTAATTTTTTAATTTCTGAGCTTAAAGTAGTGATAAAAAGTTTCATTAATAATGAAACTTCTTCAGGAGGTCTACGCCAGTTTTCACTACTAAAAGCAAATAGTGACAAAACTTCTATTTTTTCCGCAGTACAAAAATCAATGAGGTTTTTAACTGTTTTTACCCCAGCTTTATGTCCTATAATTCTAGGCATAAACCGTTTTTTTGCCCAACGACCATTACCATCCATAATGATGGCAATATGACGAGGATTACCATTATCTGTGACTATAAGAGATTCGCTATCATTGCTCATAAGGCAAACGTGCTACATAGAAAGTAAATCAGCTTCTTTTATTTCGAGCTGCTTTTCTATTTTCTGAATGAATTGGTCGGTTAATTTTTGAGTTTTTTCTTCACCCGCATGAGCTTCATCCTTAGAAATTATTTTTTCTTTCAAAGATTCTTTAATTTCAGAATTAGCATCACGGCGAATGTTTCTAATCGAAATACGACCGTTTTCAGCTTCATTTCTAACTAATTTAACTAAATCACGACGGCGTTCTTCGGTTAAAGGTGGTAGTGGAATACGAATAATAGTCCCTGTTGTTGTAGGATTTAGCCCTAAGTTAGATGCCATAATCGCTTTTTCTATCGCTTGTACCATA
Source organism: Methylococcaceae bacterium (assembly GCA_030627205.1). GTDB lineage: Bacteria > Pseudomonadota > Gammaproteobacteria > Methylococcales > Methylomonadaceae > WTBX01. The sequence continues at coordinate 7,575 of DAOUSN010000011.1, read as the reverse complement.
GGTTTTTCCCATGGTGTTACTTTTAACGTTCTCGAATCTTCAATACTTACATTGGCAATTTGGGATAAAAGTGTGTCTGTACCATAATAAGAAACTTTAATTTGATCTAATAAACTAGGGTGCGCTCTACCTGTTCTAATTCGAGTAAAAGTATTTATGAGAGCATCTATAGTCTTAACCATACGGCTGGAAGCATCTTGCTGAATATCATCAATCATTTGTCTTTCCTCGTTCGATAAAAGAACCTATGTTCTCACCTTGCATTAAACGCATTAACGCGCCATGTTCAAAAATATTCATAACTCGCATCGGTAAATTATGCTCATGACATAAAACTAATGCAGTGGTATCCATAACATTTAAGCGTTGATTAATCGCTTCATTATAGGTTAAATTCGGATAAAATACCGCCTTAGCATCTTTATTTGGATCGGCTGAATAAACCCCTTTAACTTTTGTTGCTTTAATCATTAATTGTGCATTAATCTCAATTGCTCTAAGACTAGCCGCAGTATCGGTGGTAAAAAAAGGATTACCGATACCTGCTGCAAAAATGACTACTTGCCCTCTTTCTAAGCAGGAAATTGCTTTTCGGCGAATATATTCTTCGCAGACTTGATTTATCTTTAATGCACTCATAACCCTGGCAGACTGATTGACAGATTCTAACGCATCTTGCATTGCTAACGCATTAATGACTGTTGCTAACATCCCCATTTGGTCACTGGTAACTCTATCAAGACCTTCAGAAGCTTTTTGCGCGCCCCGTAAAATATTACCACCACCGATAACTAAACCTAATTGTAGCCCCGCATCACAAAGCTCTTTAATTTCTAGTGCCAAGCGTTTAATAATTTCGGTATCAATACTACCACCAACCTCACTCATTAAAACTTCACCGCTTAGTTTTAGTAAAATTCTTTGGCAAATCAATTTAGTCATATTATTTAAGTCCCTATTAAAATTCCAAAAATTTGTATTACTTTAATTATTTTCAAAAAATATAGAATGTAGGGTGTGTAATCCACCAAAGGTGCGTAAATGGTGGTACGTTATCAGCTACGCTAACCCACCCTACAAATAATCTTTTGATTTATAATCACTTTTATCTTAACTTAATAACTAAGCGTTAATTTGCGCCATAACTTCTTCGGCAAAATTTTCCTCTTTTTTCTCTATACCTTCACCAACTTCAAAACGGCTAAAACGCACAACAGTGGTATTTTTTGATTTTAATAACGTATCTACCGTAATTTTATCATCTTTAATAAATTTTTGACCAAGCAAAGTAATTTCACTTAAGAACTTTTTAATCCGTCCTGCTGCCATTTTTTCAATAATTTCAGCAGGTTTAGTTTTTCCACTTTCCTCTGCTTCCACTTGAATTCTTCCACTAATAATTTCCTTTTCTTTAGCAATAATTTCTACAGAAACATCGGCTTCTGAAACACATTGAGGATTAATTGCAGCAACGTGCATTGCAATATCTTTGCCTAATTCAAGATCATTAGTATTAAGTTCAACTAAAACCCCAATTTTACTGCCATGTAAATAACCTGCATTTCCACCTATTGCCGAGGTATATCGTTCAAAACGTCTAATGGTGATATTTTCACCTAATTTAGCAACTAATACACGTCGGGTTTCATCAATGCTTTTACCTGTTGCTAATGTTGCTGATAATAATTCAGCATCTGAGGAGACTTCATTATTTAATACAAATTCCGTAATGATGTTAACAAAAGCAATAAAATCATCGCCTTTAGCAACAAAATCAGTTTCACAATTTATATCAACCATCGCCGCACTTTTAGCATCATCACTAATTTTAATTCCGATTATTCCCTCGGCAGCAATCCGACTTGCTTTTTTATCAGCCTTTGCAAGCCCTGATTTACGCATGTTTTGAATAGCACTTTCCATATCACCATTAGTTTCAACTAAGGCTCTTTTACACTCCATCATGCCTGACCCCGTTCTTTGACGGAGTTCTTTTACCATTGCGGCAGTAATACTCATTATGTCTATTTCCTCTGTATTTTGACAGTAAAAACGCCTCATTATTAAAAGGCGTTTTTATTTACCTGGTTATTAATTTATCGTTATTTAAAAACCGCTTTAATTTTAACCATTTTCTTTAGTTACATTTACTTCAGCCGTTGATTCTTCTTCAATAAAATCATCTTTTTCGTTTGTTGCTCCTTGCCCTTGTAACGCATTTTTCGCGTCATTAATAGAGTTAGCCGCCGCTTCACAATATAATTTTATTGCCCGAATAGCATCATCATTACCCGGAATAATATAATCAATACCAATAGGTGAATTGTTAGAATCAACAATACCTACCACTGGAATTCCTAATTTTTTAGCTTCTGCAATTGCATTTTTTTCATAGCCAACATCCAATACAAAAATAACATCAGGTGTTCCGCGCATATCTTTAATGCCACCTAGACTTCGCTCAAGTTTTTCCAACTCACGATCCATACCTAAAGCTTCTTTTTTACTGAAACGTTGATATAAAGTTCCATCTGCTTTCATCGCTTCTAATTCTTTTAAGCGATTGATTGATTTTTTAATGGTTTTATAGTTAGTTAACATCCCTCCTAACCAACGGTGATTTACATAAGGCATTCCGCAAAGTTTTGCTTGTTCAGCAACCGCTTTGCGTGCGGCTTTTTTTGTACCAACAAATAAAACATTACCTTTATTTGCAGTAACTTGACCTAAATAATTCATCGCATCATTAAACATTGGGAGCGATTGCTCTAAGTTAATGATATGAATTTTATTACGAGCGCCGAAAAGGTAGCTAGCCATTTTCGGATTCCAATAACGAGTTTGATGTCCGAAATGAACACCCGCCTCTAACATTTCACGCATTGACACTGCTGCCATTTTTTCTCTCCTAAGAATTAAATCGTTAATAAAAACGATTATGGGTTACGCCTCCACCTATCCCGCTCGGCAACCTGTTTGACAACAAGCACCCTACCAACCGTGTCGATAAATGTGAGTATTAAATTAAAAAATGAACTTACCTTTATATCATAATTTAGTTTTTATACCAATAAAATTTCTGTTAAACTTCTAGAATTATTATTAAATAAATATTGATAGATTCATCCTATATTTAGAAAATAAATGAGTACACCTATATTCTGTCTTCTATCATTCATCCTCCTTTTTCTATCCCATACCATCTAAATGAGCATCCTTATAAAGACCGCAGAAGAAATTACAAAAATGCGTGTAGCAGGTAAACTTGCTGCCGATGTTTTAGAAATGATTGCACCCCATGTTATTATTGGGGTCACCACCAACGAACTTAATCATATTTGTCATGATTATATTGTTAATATCCAACATACTATTCCTGCACCGTTAAATTATAAAGGTTTTCCAAAATCAATTTGTACTTCGGTTAATCAACAGGTCTGTCATGGTATTCCTAATGATAAGAAACTTAAAAATGGGGATATTATTAATATTGATATTACCATCATCAAAGACGGTTATCATGGCGATACCAGTAAAATGTTTTGTCTAGGTACAGTAACACCCTTTGCAAAACGCCTTGTTAATGTTACTCGTGAAGCCTTATTTTTAGGAATTGAACAAATTAAACCAGGTAATCATTATGGTGATATAGGTTATGTTATTCAAAAACACGCGCATAAACACCGCTATTCTGTAGTACAAGAATTTTGTGGTCATGGGGTTGGTAAAGACTTTCATGAACCCCCTCATGTCATGCACTACGGTAAAGCTCATACTGGTGATGAATTTAAACCGGGGATGATTTTTACTATCGAACCTATGATTAATATGGGAAAGCGTTACACCAAGGTCTTAGGCGATAAGTGGACAGCGATAACTAAAGACCGCTCGCTATCTGCACAATGGGAACATACCATGTTGGTAACCGAAACAGGTTATGAAATTTTAACCTTGCGTGCGGAAGAATTATAACTATGCAACCCTCTAACGACTTATTTACCACCGAGAATCCAATTATTACGGTTAAAGATCTAATAAAACAACATGCGGAGTATTTGCAGCAGCAATTTAACCCACAGAAGCACGTTTTAAAATTATTACATCAAAAAGCTGATTTTATGGATAAGCTTTTAACCATAATCTGGAATAATTTTATGGGTGATTATGGACTAAAATTTAGCCTTATTGCGGTTGGTGGATATGGTCGACGGGAATTATTTCCTTATTCAGATATAGATATATTAATCTTATTAGATTACACCGAAGAACAACGTTATCAAGAACAGTTATCAGAGTTTAATAATTTTTTATGGGATATTGGCTTAAAATTAGGCTTAAGTGTTCGCACCTTAAAAGAATGTCGTCAAGTTGCCATAGATGACCAAACAGTGATGACTAGTTTATTGGAAATACGGTTAATTACCGGGCATCAACGTTTATTTGAAAAACTTAAACAACACCGAGTATTCAATGAACTAATGCCATCAGATACTTTTTTTGCTGCTAAAATTGAAGAGCAACAACAACGTTATTTTAAGGCGAATCAAACTGCATTTAATCTTGAACCTGATATTAAAGAAGGTCCTGGCGGGCTAAGAGATTTACAAACTATTGGGTGGGTTTTTAAATATCATTACAAATCAGAAACATTAAGAGAGCTAATTAAATATGATTTTATGCCTGAATCTGAATATCAAGAATTACTTGAAGCCCGTAATGTTTTATGGCAAATTCGTTATGCCTTGCACCTTCTAACAGGACGTTGTGAAAATAGATTATTATTCGATTATCAATGCACGCTTGCAGTACAATTTGGATTTACAACTAAAACTCTAAATAAAAACATTGAAGAGTTTATGCTATTTTATTTTAAAATTGTCGTCGGGGTAGAACGTTTAAGTGAAATGTTATTACAACTTTTCAGTGAACGTTTTATTTGCCCTAAAGGTGATTGTAAAGCGATTATCATTAACCATTCTTTTGTAGCAATTAATGGTTATTTAGAAGCACAATCTACCAGTGTTTTTAAACGACAACCGTTATTATTGCTCAGTATAATTTTATTATTACAACAAAACCCAGCACTTAAAGGTATTCGAGCAACAACCATTCGTCTTATTCGGAAAAATTTATCTTTGATTGATGATGGTTTTCGGAAAAATAAACGCGCTAACCAATTATTTATAGAAATTTTACAACAACCACACGGCATTACTCACCAACTAAAGCGCATGAATCGTTATGGAATTCTTGCTGCTTATTTACCTAGCTTTGCAAATATTGTTTCACGGATGCAATACGATTTAGTGCATGTTTATACTGTTGATGTACACACATTATTTGTTATTGGGAATTTACGGCGTTTTGCGTTGAAAAGTTATCAAGAAGAACTTCCTTTTTGTTATGATATTTTTCAATTAATTGCCAAACCTGAAGTCCTTTATCTTGCAGGTTTATTTCATGATATTGCTAAAGGGATGGGAGGCGACCACTCGAAATTAGGCGAAAATATTGCCTTTGAGTTTTGTAAACAACATCAACTATCTAATCATGATAGTGAATTAATTAGTTGGTTAGTTAGACATCATTTATTAATGTCAATGACCGCACAACGTAAAGATATTAGTGACCCTGACATTATTTATGAATTTGCATCACAAATAAATACAATAGAGCGTCTAAATTGTTTATATTTATTAACGGTTGCTGATATTCGAGCAACCAGCCCTAATCTATGGAGTTCATGGAAAGACTCCTTATTAAAACAACTTTATAATGCAAGTTTAAAAGCTTTACATAGAAATTTACAAAACCCAGACTCAATTTCTAAACGTTTAAAAGAAAATAAAAAACAAGTAATAGAGGTGCTATTAGAACATGGATTATCAGCATCGGTTATTGAAAATTCATGGTCACACACAAATGATAGTTATTTTTTAGGTTATACAATTGATGAAATTGTTTGGCATACACAGGCAATTGCTGGTTGTGATGAAGTAGATTTACCATTAGTTTTATTGCGCTCTCAAAATCAGCGGGGTAGTGCTGAGGTTTTTGTGTATGCAAAAAATGAAGCAATGGTTTTTTCTATTAGTACAAGTAGCTTAGACCATTTAGGATTAACGATTCTTGATGCTCGAATTATTAGTACAGATGATGAATATGTATTAAATAGTTTTCAGGTTATCGAACAATCTGGTGACCCTATCACTGATGAGCGTCAAAAAAAGCGTATTTGTCAATCTTTGCGTAATAATTTATTAAAAAAACAAGTTAGAGTTCAAGAAAATATTTACCGACAGTCACGACAGGCAAAATATTTTCCGATTAATAATAGTGTCGCATTTCATATTGACCCTTTAAATCGTCATACTATTATCGAATTAATTACGACGGATAGTGCAGGGTTATTATCAGAAATTGGACAAGTATTTATTTCACAGGAGATTCAATTACACGACGCTAAGATTACGACAATCGGTAGTCGTGCTGAGGATATTTTTTATGTAACCGATCTTCAAGGAAAACTTTTAGCTGAAACTCAACAATCTAAGCTAAGAATGGCTTTGTTGGAACAATTAATAGAAGATAAAAAATAACCTGATTTATTAAAAAGCGTTAATTTTCCAAGAAATAACGCATTTAACTTGTTAAATATTTCTTATTCGCTTACAAAACGAAAATTTTATGTAAGTTTTTATTTTCTCAAACGACTCATAGCCATCTCAATGGATAAATTGGAAAATAATTATGTTACCTTTTTTTAATAAAGCCCAGCAAACACTTAATTCAACTGCTAACGCAGATTTTATTGCACCTTTAGTATTAAGACTCTATTTAGTCCCTATTTTATGGATGGCTGGAACTAAAAAATATGCAAGCTTTGATAGTACTGTTGAATGGTTTGGTAATAGTGAATGGGGTCTAGGATTGCCATTCCCAACACTATTAGCATTATTAGTAACCAGTGTGGAAATAATAGGGGCTATTTTTTTATTATTTGGCTTTGCTGTGCGTTGGATTTCCATTCCCCTTATTTTTACGATGATAGGTGCGGCTTTAAGTGTCCATTGGAAAAATGGCTGGTTAGCGATTGCTGAACCGAATGGTTTTTTTGCTAATGAACGAACTATGGAAGCGGCAACACGATTAGCGAAAGTAAAAGAAATTTTACACACTCATGGTAATTATGAATGGCTTACTGAACATGGTAGCGTGGTCATTCTCAACAATGGCATTGAGTTTGCCGCGACTTACACACTGATGTTATTGGTTTTATTGTTTATAGGCGGGGGACGGTATTTAAGTATTGACTATTGGTTAGTACGAAAATTTATAAATTAATAATAAATTCCTTTCAATATTTTATTAAATTAGATCGTAACGTGCAACCTATTATCCGTGTATTTCACTCCGTTATTTAGTCTAAAAGATTCCATTTCTTGGCATCCTTCATAGTAGTTGACACGTTTTCTCCCTAAATTTTTGACAATAGGATGCCGTCCCCGTTTAAGGGGTTTTTAAATAAACCCTCAGATTTCTAAATTTTTAGGCAGGTAATGTAAAGGCTTCTTT
>DAOUSN010000062.1 GCA_030627205.1 Methylococcaceae bacterium | reverse complement strand
CAAGGCTTTAGCATGCTGATAAGCGTCATCAAACGCATCGCCAATCAAAACAACCTTCGCGCCAAACGCCCTCACCGAATTCACTTTAATTTCCGGCGTGGTTTTAGGCATAACAATGAGTGCTTTAATACCCAGCTTCTGAGCTGATAAAGCGACACCTTGCGCATGATTCCCTGCCGAAGCCGCAATCACACCGCTTTGCTTTTCCTTATCACTCAAAAAAGCAATTTTGTTATACGCACCCCGAATTTTGAAGGAGAAAACGGGTTGTAAGTCCTCTCTTTTTAAAAAAATTTGATTGGCAATTCGCTTAGATAAACTAGGTGCAAAATCTAACGGCGTTTCTTCTGCGACATCATAAACTTTAGCGCGCAGAATTTTTTTTATATAGTCTTGTGACATAACACCAAAACACGAAATAATAAGAATAATTCGCTATTATAGCGCGTCACTCATTAATCTAACCTAGAAACATCTCATGCCTCTAAATTCAGATAACTTAAAACTAACATTCAAATAATCGCAATGCTTTTTCGTAATCTTCCTGAGTATCTATCCCTATCGAGTTATAGCTCGTTTCTATCATTTGTATCGCAAATCCATTTTCTAAAACACGTAATTGCTCTAATTTTTCTAGGTGCTCTAAATAACGGGGTTGCATTTTGGAAAAGGCTATTAAAAAATCTTTGCTATAGCCATAAATACCTAAGTGCCGATAAAAATTCAACGATGCGGGAACCTTTGTATGATAATTTAAAAGTGATTCCCATTCATCACGGTGATGTGGAATAATCGAGTGCGCAAAATACAAAGTGGCATTATTTTTTGTGGCGGTTACTTTGACAACACTGGGATTTTTTAAGTCACTCACCTGCTCTATGCGATGCATTGCACTGCTCATTTTTAATGCGCTATCTTTTTTTAACGCATTAACTAGCTGCTCTATGAGTTCAGGTTCTATAAAAAGCTCATCGCCTTGTACATTAACCACTAAATCACAATCAATTTGCTTCACTACTTCAGCAATACGATCTGTGCCTGATTCATGTTTCGTATCAGTAAGAATGACATTCTGAGTATATGCCTGACAAGAATTAACCACTTCAGGGCTATCTGTCGCAATATAAACTTCATCAATATTTTGTGCTTTTAAGCATTGCTCATACACTCTCTGCACCCAGCAATTTATATGCTCACATTATAGCTACTCAGTAAGCCTGGGTAGCTAATTGAAATTATAAAGAAAATTTTAAAAATTACCGCTCAAATACAATATTCATTACCTAAGTTTCACTAAAACCCCTGTTTGCAACACGATAATAAACAACATACAACACAAAAACATTTCAGCACAACAGTATTACTTAAAATACCCTAATCATCACTGAGAAGATCTCTATGAATTTAGGTTATACTTAAGCCTCTTGTCAAGATATGTCCATTAAATTAATGTGTAAAAAAAATAAAATTCTAATTGATCTAGGCTCTTTTTCAGTCACACCCTATACTGGAGTTGGTCAAGTGGCTATTCAATATATGGAGCAGTTAGCACGTCATAAACCCAGCGATATTGAGTTCTATTTATTATTAAAAAAAGGCACTAAGAGCACACTATTTTCTCCTAGCTTTCCAATTCAGTACAGCGAATCACCGAATACTGGAATACTCAATAAATTGATAAATAAAAGCTATCAAAGAGAATATACCCCCAAAGTAAACTTTCAATTACGGCACTCTCTAATTTATGTGGCGAGTAGCCCTCAAACAAGTGAACGAGAACCTCTGATAATCACTATTCATGATGCTAACCCCCTCGTATTAAATTCAGGTAAAAAATCAAAATTCTTTTATAGAATGGAGCAAGCTATTAATAGTGCCGATATATTAGTCTTTATTTCACATTATGCTAGGGACGTCGTATCCACCTATTTTGACTTGTCTGCTAAAAAAACAACTATCATTTATAATGGTGTAAGCCATCAAGCTGATAATAATGAACTATCACCCAACTGGCTGCAAAGAAAGAACGAACCATTGTTAGTGTTTGTTGGGCGCGTAGTCCCCGCTAAAAATATCCACTTATTAATTGAGATGATGCGCTGGTTACCTGATTTCACCTTAGTTATAGCGGGTAATTTACAGCAAGATCCCGTCTATACTCTTAAATTAAGAGCCTTAATTTGGAAGTTACGCTTATCTTCGAAAGTAATACTTGCAGGAAAGATTAGTCAATTAGACAAGGGGTGGCTATTCGCTCATTGTTCAGCTGTCGTATTACCTTCAAGAGCAGAAGGTTTTGGTTTACCCGTCATTGAGGCTTTTCATCATGGAAAACCTGTGTTTATTTCTGATTTAACGGCTTTGCCCGAAATTGGTGGAGATCAAGCTTATTATTGGCACGATCTGGAACCTGAATCTATGGCTAAGGTTGTGAGCTGTACATTGGGGGATTCTGAGATAAATTCAGAAAAATCTATTGCTCAGAGAATACAAAGAGCCCAGTATTTTTCATGGGAAAATAATGCCACATCTTACTGTAATTTGTACAAAAACATATTATCCACTCCATAAAAATCAAATTAATGCTTCTGAGGCTGATCAATACACTAGGGTTTCATTTAAGAATTACCTCATCCCCTTACAAACAAGTATTGAGAACATTAAAAATCAACAGATTATGAAATTGTATTATTTTTGTACAATTTCCTAAAAGCCTCTATTTTACTACTTTCTTGTAAGCCCTTGATTATTAGTATAAAAAAAGTTGCGTGCAAGGAGATGGAATTAATCCCACCCTTTTATACTGCTATATTTAGCCAGCAATTCTCAATTTAGGGTCATCAATATAAATCAAACAATTACAAGTGTTTTATATTTCGGTTCTGAATAATTTTTCAGCTATCAGTGCTTTTTCTATGAGAAAAAGACACTTTTTTCAATTTTAATTCCAATTTATGGGATTTTTATCGAAATTACTTAATAATTTAAAATTTCAAAAACGTGTATTTAAGCTATGTAAACGCATAACCCATTGAATTTATTTAAATTGAGAATTTCTGATATTTAGCTTATTAACCCCCTTTTTTTATTACGCCTTTACTGGAAAGACATTAAAGCCCCTGCTTACCGTCAGCGTCAGCAAGAGCGAAGGGAATTAAAGGTAAGATCACCCTTTGAAACGCTTGAGTATTGGTATAGAATAAAACCAGAAATTTTTAAAAAATCATCTAATTCTGCTTCGAGCTGACCTTTTAAAAAATCATGGCACAACGTAGTAAAGCCAGCAATTCTAAACATGGAATACTAATTATTTTTCAATGCATTATAGGTTTTTTGAGAATTTTTAATGTTTTTGTCAAAAATCATCAATTTAAATAAATTCAATCACTTATACTGCTCGTGCTGACGTAGGTCGTATGAAGCTCGCTTAATACGGGATATTCGAAACACTGCTTCCCCCTATTCCCCCTGAGTTTTCATATGGAGTACCTATCAAAAAGGTATTGAGTATACAAATTATGATAATGCATCATAATAAATTTATTTATAAGTATATTTATAATTTCTGTAGTGAAATCTGACACTGAATAAGATTTATTTAAAGTCGAAGCTTGACATCAATACTATTCAACACGCTTTTGATGAATTACAAAAGTTAGAATCTGTTACTGCGTAACATCAGTATCTGACAGTTACCCCAATAAATAAATGCTTAAACTTACAACTAAAGAAACGCAAGCAACCTATCTAATAATTAAATGAACACTGTTAATAAATCAGAGAAAAAAGACTCTTATAAAATTTTTTATATCAACTTGGCAATGGATGTAAAAAAAAATGAAGATACACTGCATATGCTACAAAGAGACTTCAATGGAATTCCATACAAAAGAGTCGAAGCAATTTATGGAAAGGATTTATCTTCCGAATATATAAGTAATATCGTTGATATCGATTTATATAAAAAACATACTGCCTATGAAATCAAAAAAGGTACTGTAGGTTGCTACTTAAGCCACTTAAAAGCATGGAAAGAATTTAGTGATTCAGATAGTAAATTTGCAATAATATTAGAAGATGACACTAGAATAAAAGAACCTTATCTAAAAGACATTTCAAAAATACTATCACAAATTGCTTTGGAAAAAGATAAATGGGATATATTAAGTATATCGCATAAAAAAAAATCAAACATTACTATGGATTATTTTTTTATTAATGATAAAAAATTTCTTTTTCAAGCTTATTTCCAGACACTTCACAATGCAGGAATGTATATCATCAATAGATCTGTTGTATCAAAAATGATTAACAATGCTATTCCAATGGAACTTCCTTTAGATGTTTATTTTAATAAATACTGGGAGTTTGGTGAGCATATAAAATTTAGGGGACTATTTCCTATTATTTCATTTCATAATGAACAATATATTAGCTCTAGGTTGCTTGCTGATTATGAAAAAAAAAGAGAATTATCTAAATTAGAAAAAATATACTTCCGTAACAGCGAAAATAAGATAAAGTTTCCTAGAAAAAAACTTTACTCATACATTCCAATAAAATTCATTTTGAGATCAAAAATAAACTTCACTTATCTATATTTTAATTTAATATACTTCGTAAAAAAACTAATTAAATAATACATAATGAAATTTATTTACACTATTTTTTTTGCTTTATTAACGCCGTTCATTCTATTACGTCTTTATTGGAAAGGTATTAAAGCACCCGCTTATCGTTTACGATGGCGGGAACGTTTGGGACTATATGCTAAAAATTGTCCGCAAAATTGCATTTGGATTCATGCCGTATCTGTTGGAGAGGCAGAAGCCGTATTTCCATTAATTAAGCAAATACAAATAAGCTTTCCTCAGCTCCCTATACTGGTTACCACAACAACAATTACAGGGTCGATGCGAGTGCAAAAAATATTAGGCGACTCTGTTAGCCACGTATACTTACCTTATGACATCCCTTACGTTATCCATAACTTTTTTCAGCATTTTAAGCCTAAAATGGCTATTATTATGGAAAAAGAAATCTGGCCTAATTTATTTTCGGAATGTGGAAAACAAAAAATTCCACTGTTTATTATTAATGCTCGATTATCTAAAAATTCAGCTAAAAATTATAAGAAAATACCTAATTTAGTTATTCCAACCCTGCAAAATGTCACTTGCATTCTTACTCAGACAGAAGAAGATCGCCAACATTTTATAAGTATTGGGGCGCCTGCTACCAAAGTTAAAGTCACAGGAAACCTTAAATTTGATATAAACCTCCCTAAAGAGCTAATAGCTCAAGGACTCTCATTAAAAAAAACGAGCTTAAAAGACCGTTTTGTTTGGATAGCCGCAAGCACTCATAAAGGCGAGGAAGCAATCCTTCTACGTTGCTACCAACAACT
>DAOUSN010000029.1 GCA_030627205.1 Methylococcaceae bacterium | reverse complement strand
TGTCAATATTTGCTCTGTCCAATGGCATTACGATTGAAGTTAATGTTGTAAATGCTCGCATTTTTATGTCTTTATTTTAAGAATAAGTGTTAATAATATGTTGAAAAATTCCTAATAAGCCACTGATGTTATCTAAATAATGGCGTTTATCATCTATAATAATTCGATTATTTTCCAATTTAAGAAATTGCCAAGCATCGCTATTAGTAATACAGCCATAGATGCAAGGGACAACGACCTCATGCTTTTTATTAAAAATAACAGCGCCTAGCATTTGAGCGATACATTGTGCCAATCCATGGTCAATATTGTCATTCTTTGCTTCAACTAATGAAAATATAGGGCTTTCTAAAAAATAGGATTGGGGTTGGTTACTAAAAATAAAATCACATTCACCATTTAACCCTTGTTGATTATCTGCATTTAATAAAATACCTGAATAAAGTGAAATTTTATGCTGATTTTTTTTTAAAATTTCTACTAAAATAGGCATGATAATTAATTCAGATTTTACTTTTTCACTATTCAGTGGGATTAGTTTTGCTAGATTTAGGGTTTCAATTAACCATGGGCTTTGTTTTATGCTTTCGGTATTTGTAAATAAGGCTTGTTTTTGAATTTCAATTTCAAACTGAGTTTTAAGTTTTTCTAAGGTGAATTTTTTGTAGGACACTAAAATTTACTCCAAAATATTGGTCTCTTTTTTGAATGATTTTAAAAAACGTTTTAATTCATTTAAACATTTATGCTCAAAATCCCAAATAGATTTTCCTAATGCTGCTTTCATATCACATTTTCGATGTGCTTGATTTCTATCACGCCCTTGACAAGTATCATAGCGAATATAAAACCTAACCCATTCTTTTAATAAATCCTTTTCCTTAAAAATTTCATTTTTATTTTTTAAACAATTAACCCATTTATCCAAACAATCTGCATGAGGTGAGTCCTTAGATTTTATTTCCTTTAAAATATTTTCTAATTCACCTTGTCCATTTAAATTAACAAAATAACAAGCCAATTCAAATTCTGTATCTTCATCTGCTACAAGCGTAATAAACTCATGTGTATCACTGATAGTTTTTGAGTTATCCTGAAAAATATCCTGAATAAAACCATTAATTATTGTTAGCCGCTCTACTTTTGTTTTTTTATCTTGATCAAGAATTATTCCAACTTTTTTTATGTCGTCATTTTTAATGGCTGTATTTTTAAGTACGTTTAATGATTCTTTAAGATTTCCCTCGCCGCCTAAACATTCTATATTCATTCCCTAAATTTTTAATGATTGCTTCAAAAAATAATTTATCATTTTCACTTTCTACAAGTAAAAGGTTCTTCATTATTATGAATCCCCCCTAATTCCAATATTTCGTTCAAGTTCAAAATTTAGTGTGTCTAAATTATGTTTTATCGCTTTTATCTTCTGTGTCTTTTGGCTTCTAACCATTTCAAAATAAACGGCATCTTCGGGAAACTTTTGGGCAATATAAGTAAAAGCCTTAATCATTTCTAAGCTATGCGTTGTCGAAAAAATTTGTACCTTGTATTCAATCGCCAAGTTAAATAGCATTTCCCATATTTTTTCTTGATTAGTAAAATGGATGCCATTTTCAATTTCGTCAATTAAAATAATCTTTTTTGGATTATTTATAATGCTTAAAATAAATTTTAAGACCGTATTCACAGCATCTCCAAAAAGTGAAAGTGGCATACGCACTCCATCTTTTTTGGTTAAATAAATTATTGGCTCACCAATATTAAAAACCTCTATTTTTTCAATCGTGTTATCTATTATCCGTATAGCATTTAATACAATATCTGCTTTCCCATCAAATCGTGCTTGTTCATAATGAGAGGTTAATTGTAGCTTTAAACCCGTTAATAAAAATATAGTAGATTGTTCTAGTTGCTTTAGTTTAGAAGTTCCTGTAATACCTCTTCGTGTATCGGCAATTACGAAAGAAGAAGCTACGATTTTTCCATTATCCTCCGCATCAAGGTGCAATACTGATTTTTTTGAAATGGAAATATCCTCAATATATTTTTTCGTTTCGCTATCAAAATCTTGGTTTTGCATAAATTCTACACAACCTGAAATGTCATCATTACATTTCAATAATACCTTTCTAATTATTTTTTCATTATTCGTAGTATTAATTGAGATAATTTCTTTTGTATTTTGTTGGTAAAAAAAATTATCCCAAGCACTTTCAGGATTCGCTTTTATAAACAAATCACTTTCACGCCTAACTTTATTTTGTAATCCTCGGATAATCTCAATATCAGGATTTTGAGCTAAATGTATTGTCTCTAATAAAGCAGTTTTTCCAGAATTGTTCAACCCACCCAAAAGATTAACCCGTCCAAATTGGGTTATTTTAGTGTCTTTAAAACAACGGAAGTTTTTAATTTCAATAGATTCAATCATACTAAGATTTAATTTTTAAATGATTTACCATAATTATTATTAATTATTAATTTTATTTTACCTAACTTCTACTAATCTAATTTTTAACTACCTCAAAAACTATCAATAATAACCTGCCAAATTCCTAACAACTCAGGCAGGTTTTTAATACCATAACGATTACTATCAAGGATAACGTCTTTACCTTCAAGCTTTAAAAAAATCCATTCATAACCATTAGTAATTGAGCCATAAATAGCTGTGATTTTTTCCTCATTTTTTTCATTATATAATTGAGCTGCGTACATTTCAGCAATACATTGAGGAGACGCATCAGGTAAATCTTGATTACTTTTAACTTCAACAACGGCAACAAGAGGGCATTCAATAAAAGCTGCATTGTATTTTTTGGAAATAATAAAATCACAAAAACCTTTTAAACCTAATTTACTATCAACATTAAATTGATATCCTGAAAAATAAGTAAACTTTTTTGGATTATGCCGTCTAATTTCAGTCAATATCGGAGTAATTAATAACTCAGATTTTGCTTTTTCAGATTCAATAGGAATTTCCTTATTAATTTCTAAGGTTTTAAGTAAAAAATCTGAGGGCGTTAGTGGCGTTTCAACCTCTAAAAATAACTCAGATCGAACGGTATTAAGTCCTAAATTCTTAATATCTTCAAAACTAAAGTTTGAATAAGATTTTCTCATCGCAAATTCCTAAGCTCAAAAATACCCTTCGCGTTTTTTCTGCTCCATAGATCCTGATTGATCGTGATCTATTAAACGCCCTTGACGCTCAGATGTTGTGGTTAATAACATTTCTTGAATAATTTCAGGTAGCGTTGTTGCCGTTGATTCCACCGCTCCAGTTAATGGATAACAACCTAAAGTACGGAAACGAACCATTTTCATTTCTACTTTTTCATTTTCACCAATCGGCATTCTGTCATCATCAACCATAATTAACATT
Source organism: Methylococcaceae bacterium (assembly GCA_030627205.1). Lineage (GTDB taxonomy): Bacteria > Pseudomonadota > Gammaproteobacteria > Methylococcales > Methylomonadaceae > WTBX01. The sequence goes on along the minus strand of DAOUSN010000029.1, from coordinate 30,517 downwards.
CCGTCTTTTTCAACTACAGGACGTTGTTTAGCAAAATATAGCGGTACAATCGGAATACTTTCTAAATGAATATATTGCCAAATATCTAACTCGGTCCAATTTGATAAGGGAAAAACACGAATACTTTCATCCTGATCTAATTTACCATTATAAATATTCCATAATTCAGGGCGTTGGTTTTTAGGATCCCAACGATGATTTTTATCTCTAAATGAATAAACTCGCTCTTTTGCACGTGATTTTTCTTCATCACGTCGCGCACCTCCGAAAGCGGCATCAAATTTATATTTATTTAGTCCTTGCTTTAAGGCATCGGTTTTCATCACATCGGTATGTTTTTTACTCCCGTGTGTAAAAGGCCCGACCCCTTGGTCAATGCCTTCCTGATTACTATGCACTAATAATTCTAGCCCTAAATCTTTAACTAATTTATCACGAAACGTAATCATTTCCTTAAATTTCCAGGTGGTATCAATATGCATTAAGGGAAATGGAAGTTTACCAGGATAAAAAGCTTTTATGGCTAAATGTAACATCACTGCGGAGTCTTTACCAATTGAATAAAGCATCACTGGACGCTCAAATTCAGCCGCTACTTCACGGATAATATGGATACTTTCAGCTTCCAGTTGTTTTAGATGGGTTAATTTATAATCAGTCATGGAGTATCCGTAAAAAACAGAAAAGGTGAGTAATTCTACTATTTTAATTTGAACTGTAAATGAAAGCTACAGTCTTGTAAAAATTATTAATTATGCGGTCGTAGTTAATAAATACTGTTCAATTTCTGAATTAATCATGGTTTTATAATGACGCTTTAAGGCTGACTCTGTAGGACAAGGTGGATAGTTAGATTCTACAATAGCGCGTATATTAGTTAAATAATGTCTTCTTTGTACACCCTCTTCAGGAAGTATTGCTTTAAAACTCTGAGAAATTTTTTGTTGTTGTGGTTTGACCGCTGTTATAACCTTTATTATAGCGGGTTTATTTATTAATTTGGCTTTAATAACTTCATAATTAAAAGTCATTAGCTCCATTTTATTTTTATTATTTAGACAATCTTCAATTCTTGCCGCAATCATTGTCTGATAATGACGTTTTAATGTGGAATCAGTGGGACGAGGTGTATAAATTAACTCAAGCATCATTTCTAAATGCGTTAGATAATGCCGTCTTAGCATAGAGTCTTGAGGGAAATACTCATTTATTTCAAGATCTTTTTCTATTTTGGAAGAAGGAGTTATAACATTAACCTCAACTTCTTTTTTTGCAATAACCTGAGTTTCTTTTGCTTTAACATCTTTTACCGTAGCTATTGGTTCTGATTCAAGCGCACAAGACTCTTCTTCTTGTATAGTAAGTTTTGCTTTTTTAGTAATTTCTAAATGCCTTAAGAAAAAAACAAATCCCACTAAAGAGATTAAAAAGCCACCCAGTATTAGTCCAGTTTCTATCATAATATTTTCCTGTTTTTATAAATTAAATAACTCATTTCTCAATTCAAACTATAATCCTTGAGATATCATAATACCCGCAGGTATATTTATTTTCTGCGTTTTTCCTATCAACTCAAGATTTGCCGTTCCAGTCCATAAAGTAGCTTTTTTTGTAATTTCACCAAAAGCTCTTGTTCCTATTCCAATTTTATTTAAAATAAATGCTTTACCATCCACTGAATCGTCATTAACAACGGTTATCCATTCAATTTTATTTTTTAAATCAGTTATTTTTCCTGCTGATAAAATTGGATTGCCTTCTGCTCCTTGAATAACAGTTCCATCACCCACTAAAATAATCTCATCACCTGTACCTAGGTTTTCTCCTCCTGTCCATTTGGTAAAAGATGGTGCTGTAGCATTTAAAGTTGTTGAGTTACTATCTACTTTTAAATAAATTTTATAATCAACGTTAGCATCAAATATTCTTTCGCTATGATCTGAACTTTTGCTACCAACCATATCAAAAATAACCACGTTAGTATTAATTGCCGTCGTGAAGGTCGTTGTTAACCCCCCATAACCATTCCCTGCAATATCAGTTATAGAGCCTGCTTCAACTACTACTGTGTAAGTTGATAATCCTTTTGCTAAATCATCAGTTGGATTAATAGTTAGTGTATTTCCATTAATTGATAATTGACTGACATCCGTTTTTAAATTAATTATTTTGCTATCACTACCACTACTTAATCTAATATTTCCAGTCCCTAAAGCAATATTTTCATTAAAGCTTAACGTAATGTTGCTGTTAACAGGAACATTAGTAGCATTATCAACAGGAGCATGACTTGTCAATAATGGGGCAACATTATCAAGCACAATATCTTTACTGGTTGCTAACGATCCTTCCGCAGCAGGTATGGCTAATATTAGTAAGGCATTATTTCCAGCAGTATCTTTTATTGTTCCGCCATTTAAATTTAAAGCCGTTGTACTTGTATAATCTAAATCAGCTTCTGCATCTGCAGTATCTACCGTGTAATTAAACGTTAAGCTATTTGTTCCAGATCCTGAGATATAATTGATAACTTTTTCAGTTGCTCCAATTTTAAGTGTCAACGTAGGAACACCAGTAACTGCAACTGTTTCATTGAAATCCACCGTGATGACTATAACATCACCAGATTTATAACTGCCATCTGCAGTCGTTGAACTAACTCCTGTGACCACCGAGGCAACTTCATCTAAATCATTAATATCAAGAGTTAGGTCTTTTCTATTTGCATTACCTGCAGTATCACTAGTAACAACAGTAAAATTATACTTAGATTTTATTTCAAAATCAGGATTACCAACAAGAGTAACAGCCCCAGTTTTAGGATCAATCGACAATAAAGCTATATCTCCTGTATTTCTTAAACTATAAAGAGCGTTAGGGTCATCAGAGACAGCAGTATAAATAATTTGACCTGCACCACTATTTTCGTCAATAGCTTTCACTATATCAGGTGATGAAATAGCGGGGGCATTATTAACCGCAAAAATGGTATTTGTTGAAATAATATCATTGATAACACCTGTTTGTATGGCTTTCGTATTAATTGTTACTGTTCCAGTAAAATCACCTATCGGGACATCTAAATCGTAATAATAGTTAATATCACTGACACTTTTCATACTTGCGTCAATAATAATATCACTTGAACCATTACTAATCGTTATTATTGGAATAGTTTCAATTTGAATCGGTTGATTAAAGGTTGCAAAAATACGTAAAATATTAGATTCACTGACTGTTAATGTTGTTTCAGTCAGCGGCGGCACAGAACCTGTGGTATATCTTAAAGAGCTTGTTAAGGGCTTAGTTTCTACTTGGATAACTGAAGTTCCACCATCCACTGTAATCGTTCCTTCTACCGACTGACTTGTTGAAATATCAATGCCACCAAACACGACAATTTTTCCTGCAAATGTTTCTTGCCCAGTAAATGACCACGCACCTAAATTATCCGTTTTGGTTGAAAGTTCATTTTCATTTAAAACCCCATCATTATTTGTATCAATAAAAACAGTTGCACCAACAACAGCACCGCTTGCAATGACACTGCCACTTGTAATCAGAAAAGGAACTGTTTCACCTTGATATAAATCACTAGTGTAAAGACGAGTAATCAATGCAACTGAATCGTTTTCAACAATTGCCTCATTAACTTGCTCACGAGTCGGCTGTGTCCCTAATATACCAAAATATTCAAGTGTTATTTGTATTTCATCTCTATTTAAAGTAATAAACTCAGGAGACGTTGAAAAAATAATCATAATATCTGCTAACTTTTGCCCACTTTCAAAAGCGTTTATCCAATGCGTTTTAGCAGTAAATGTTGCTTGACGTTGAAAAACATTTGAAAATAATTTATCAAAAATTGCGTCATTATTCGGTAAGCCTGCATAACCCGCCTGAAATTCAATCGAAGCTGCAAATTCAGAGCTAATTTTTTGAATTGAAATCCCTGATTTAAATTTATTAATCCAAAATAACAGTCCTTCTATATCTGGAATACGATTAAAATAAGCATAATAAAGTAATGTTATCGGTGAAACACTATCAATAAATTCCTGGCTTTCTATGAAGTTTAAGGTGACTTCTGAAGCGGTTAATACGCGAGAATCTATTTGCCGAACCCAATATGCTTTGCCAACCTCATTAGAGGGACGACCCAAATAAGTTAAATAGAGTTGCTCAGTAAACGTTTCAGTACTCATCGGTAACTCCATTTTGAAAAACAATTATAAAATAGAAAGATGACTCCATAGAGTCATTATAAGTTTAGACTAAAATATAATTTATTAACCTTAAGTCACAAAACACAACTGAATTAATAACGTTAAATTTCTTAGGCAACTTGTAAAAATAACCTAGCTGATTTAAATATTTCAATCAATGGTAATTATTTATTAACCTTTCCATTTTTTTGTTCTGATCTAAGATTAAGGTTCGGCTGAGGAACTTCTTTCAGTAATTGTATTTGTAAAGCTAGTTGATTTAGATTACCGCTCTTATTTTCTAAAGTTTCACGTTGATATTGCCATAAAAAATAGACAATATTTATAAATAAAAGCAGAAAAAAAAATGGTTTCATAAATATTTTTGCATTAAAATAGCCAAACCTTTTAAAACTAATTCAGGCTCTATGATTACAGGCAAAGAAAGGTTTTGAGCAATTACCGTAGCATCTCCCCCAGTCAATATTAGCATTGCTTTTAAAGGTTGATTATTTATGGCTTGTTCAATTAAACCTATCGCAGCATAAAGTGTGCCACTAAAAATAGCATGATTAGTTTGAATTGCTAACCCTAGTTTATAATCTTCACGAAATGGGTTTAGTGCAACAGTGTTACTAAATAATGAGGTCTTCATGAGCTGTAATCCTGGTGAAATTATTCCACCTTGATGTAAACCTTCAGCATCAACCAAATCCAAAGTTATTGCCGTACCACAATCAATAATCCATAAAGCCTGGTGATAGTAATAATAACTAGCAATTAAACTTAACCAACGATCAACGCCTAATTTTTGTGGCTCTAAATAACTGTTTTTAACCCCAAATGCGTTGACGGAACTTTTAGCTATTACAAATTTTATATTTTTCCATAATTGCCGAGCCAAATTAATAACGCTCGATTTAATTTTTTCAGAACTAACTGAGGAAATAGCTATTATTTTTGGAGTAGCCAATAACTGCCAGTCCTGCTCTAATTGTTCGGTAAAATTTTCAGATTGATGAAATAGAGCGACACTGTGATTTATATTGCTGTCAGTCTGCAAAACCCATTTTAAACGGCTATTTCCAATATCAATTAATAAATTCATCTATTTTTTCCGAAAACTAACCTCACCCGATGCAAAGGTTTTAATTGTTCCTGTTATTTCTTTAAGTAATAATAATCCGCTATCATCTATGCCAATAATGACTCCATCAAATTGATGTTGTCCACTGTAAATAGAAACCTCACATCCTCGCATACAATCGTAACCTCGCCATTCTGATAAATAATGCATAAAAGTTTTTGTTTCAAAAGAAGCAATAACCGGTAATAAATTATTTAATAATAAAGCAGATAAATAATTGCGAGAATACCTTATTTGATGAGTAATAATTTTATCTAAATCTGTCCACGGTTGAGAAATACGACTAGATTCTTTTTCTGGCATATAAAGATTAAGCCCTAAGCCAATAACAGCATTACATTTACCGCTAGATTCTCCTGAAATTTCAATTAAAACCCCTCCTAATTTTTTATCTTGCCAATAAATATCATTTGGCCATTTTAAACCAATATTATCAATCCCAAAATCAGTTAAAGCACGAACTACAGCAACACCAACAGCAAGGCTTAATCCTGATATGGAGGCAAAACCATTTTTAAATAACCATGAAAGTGAAAGATATATATTTGCACCAAAAGGAGAAATCCATTGCCGACCACGCCGACCACGACCATTTATTTGTGTTTCTGCAAAACAAACATAACCTGATTGCGGATTAGTTTTCATAACTTCGAGCAAATAACTGTTTGTTGAAGCAATTTGTGGATGAATTTCTAATTTAGACAATAAGGATAAGGATTTATGATTAAGATTTTCTTTAATTTGTAAATTAGATAATAACTCCAACTTCCTTTTGAGACGATAGCCTTTACCTCGAACAGCGATAATTTCTAGTCCTAATTCAGAAAAATTTTGTAAATATTTCCAAATAGTAGCACGACTTAAATTTAAATCTACTGATAATTCTGAACTGGAATGAAACCCATCCTTAGCAAGACGAGTTAAAACTGTATAATGGTTATTTGTAAAAGTCACATTGATTAAGTGGTTGCTATTAGCTAATACCTTCGCCAAACAAAACGGATAAGTTTAGTCTTTAATTATTACCCAATTTTTAGTTCCGCTTAGTAAACTAAACCAGAGCTTGAAAGACAATAAACCACCCCCTAGAACCTACGATTAAAAAGTAAAAAACAAGGAATATTTATATGAAAATCTAGTTTTCAACGCCTTTAATATATACCTTTAAACAATTATACCTATTTATAGATAAAAACTAAAGAACAGTTAGTAACTCTTGACATCCTCCCCTCCCTAAAGGAAGAGAATTCCTTATTACTAAGGAGTGAGCATGTATCGCTACTACTCACTGGTTTCTGCTGCTGGAGGCATTATCTCATCACTCACTTCACATACTAACCACGTCTATCCGACGGTTATTTTTACTTTCTAATCGTTTTTTCGAAATTTCACACGGGTCGCTTGATTTTCGCTGAAAATGATAAAATATCCTGTTAAGAATTATCAGCATCAAAATTAGCTATTATTATTGCCAAAATACCTTACCATAACTAAAATAAAATATGAAAAACTCTAACATTATAAAAACTTATTTCGTCTGGAAAGTGCCAATAAGAGTATTTCATTGGATAAATTTTGTATGTATTATGGGATTAATTAGTCTTGGTTTAATCATTTTATATAGTAAAAATTTAGGCGTAAATACAGATGGAAAAATTTTACTAAAAACGCTACATGCTTATTTAGGTTATGTATTTGTAATTAACTTAATAGTCAGGATAATTTATTTCTTTTCAAATGATTCTTATTCAAATTGGAAAGCAATATTTTCTTTTGGAAAAAAAGATATAACAACTTTAAAGTTATTTATTAAAGCCCTAAAGGAAAGAAATATGCCTAATTATTTAGGGCATAACCCCATTGCAAAATTAATGATTAGTTTGTTATTTTTATTATTAATAATACAAGCAATTTCAGGATTAGTGCTAGCGGGAACAGATTTATATTTGCCTCCATTCGGTCATGAAATAGCAAAATGGGTTACTGGTGAAGATCCTAATAAATTAGCAGCTCTACAGCCTGGTTCAAAAGAGAATTTAGATATGAATGCTTACAATGAAATGCGAATATTTAGAAAGCCCTTTATAACCGTGCATATATATGCTTTTTATAGTTTATTAATCGCTATACTTTTACATATAGTTGCTGTTATTTTATCAGAAATAAAAGAAAAATCTGGGTTAATTTCGAGTATGATTACAGGTAATAAATTTTTTTCAAAAAAACCTATTGATTATGATAACGACGAATAATTTAGTTTATAATAAAATTTAGGTCAATATCTCACACTAGCTAATAATATTTTCGTCAAACAAACTATCCAATTTTTAATGAAATTATTGATAAAATTTAAAGTAAGCCAGAAAAAGCCTGCACATTAACCATTTCACCAGCATTAACATGTCCTTCATTATGTTTAAGGATAATAAAGGCATTAGCTAAACTCATCGAATGTAAAATTCCTGAGCCTTGCTTCCCAGTGGTCTTAACTGTCCAGTTATCTTCTGCATCTAGTTCTAAAATGCCTCGTTGTATTTCAGTGCGACCTATTTTTTTATCTATGCTTTTTAATAGACGGGCTTTAAAAATAGGCGCGATGGGTTTATTAGTCACTCCCTGCATAGCCTCCAAAGCAGGTAATACAAACTGATAAAATGTTACCATAACTGCGACAGGATTACCTGGCAACCCGAAAAAAACCGCTTCACCTATATGCCCAAACGCTAAGGGTCTGCCTGGTTTTATCGCAATTCTCCAAAAGTCAACACTTCCTGCCATTTTTAAGGCAGATTTTGTATGATCCGCATCACCCACAGAAACCCCACCCGTAGAAATGATTAAATCTGCTGTGTTTGCTGCTACTTGAAAAGCTTCTAATAGACTATTAGGGTCATCGGCAATAATACCTAAATCTATTATTTCTATATCAGTCCGTGTTAATGCAGCCAATAAACTGTAGCGATTGCTATCATAAAGTCCAGTTGATGAACGTTGCTGACCTAACGCAAAGACCTCATCGCCACTGGATGCTATGGCTACCCGTAATTTTCGCTTAACTTTAATTTCTGCAATCCCTAATGAGGCTAATAAACCTATATCTGCTGGGGTTAAATATTTACCTGCGGTTAAAACAACTTCACCTTGAGTTAAATCCTCACCTGCTAATCGTACATTTTGACCTGATTGATGATCTCCTTCTAAATAAATAAATTCATCTTCTAAATGAACATGCTCTTGCATAATGACCGTTTTCATTGTTTGAGGTAACACTGCCCCTGTCATAATGCGTATACATTGCCCCGTTGTAACTTGACCTTGATAAGGTTTCCCTGCGAAAGCGTATCCTGCTATTTTTAACTTGACTGTTACTTGTTTTGGTAAATTCTCATCAAAAATAGCATAGCCATCAACGGCAGAATTATTGTAAGAAGGAACGTTAAAGGTTGCCAATATATCTTCAGCTAAACAACGGTGAACACTTTGTTCAATTGATAGTTGTTGTAAATCATCAATGGCTTGAGTTGATTTTAAAATAAATCCTAAAGCTTGTTCAACTGACATTAAACCCGTTTCAACATTATCGTCACAGCTTGCTTGCTTTTTAATCATCGTCGAGTACTCGGTGCATTAATTGAAATCCCATTGCTCATAAACGTTAAAAAATATTCTAAATTGCGTAATTCAATAGCTTGAGCTTTTGGAGATTTAGCGCGAATTTGTTTATGGCAACTAATAAAACGTCGATGTAATGTCCCCATTTCTCCCCATTTTAAACGATAGGTTGGCCAACCACTAGTATGACCTAATGCAGGACTTAACATTTCCGCGCGTAGATGTTTTCCCGCATTTTGTATGTGACATAACGCGCAAGAAAAATTGAGCTGTCCTCGGCGTTGATAATAATAATCTTTCCCTTGTTGATAAGCAGCTAATGCTTTGGGGTTATCACCTGAGATTTTAATATTAATAATTTTACCACGGGAAGTATAAGCCATATAAGCCAGTAATTGCGTAATTTCACCTTTTTTATAGTCAAGTTTCGTTAATTGATTATCAACCCTACAATCATTAATTGCCTTTGCAAGAGTAATCACCTCACTATGCTCGCTATCCCAAACAGGATATAGATGAGCGATAGCTATACCATTATTTTTAAAACAATCACCATAAGAATTTCCATTTTTAAAGGGGGTTTCAAATAATATTTTTCCTGCCTCTATAGCAAAAATATAAGGAGGAAATTCTTCAATAGATAACCATGATTGACGTGAAATAAAATCTATTGCGTAACTACCATTAGCATAATCTTGTAAATTAAGTTGGGGGAAAAGTTGTTGATAATGCCGTCTAAATGTAGATAAATCATCTATAGGAGCAGCCTTTAATGATAAAAATGGGAATATTAACAGTAGGTAAAACAATCGCATTATCTGTTTCCAAATTAAGAGGTGGCGAGTAAGTTATAATCAAACTTTACTTCCTTTTTTAAAGGAATAACTTGCCTCACTTGTAATTTATAATTGATTGCTTGAGGGTTAAAAATACTAACGGCTGCATAATGTTCTGTAGTCACTTGCAATAACCAGCACTGCCAATGATTAGGATTACCTTTTAAAGGCTGATGAAAACTAAGTGTTAATTTTTTTTGTAGCTGATTAATACTAAATGAAAACTGTTCTAAAGGTTGTGACAAACCCATTCCACATGCTTTAATATAAGATTCTTTAAGTGTCCAATATTGGAAAAAACGTTGTCGTTGCTGTGATTGTGGACAACTTAATAATTCTCTGACTTCTTGATCTGAGAAAAAACGTTGAGCAATTTCTAGGATATTGGATTTATGCTGCCAGGTTTCAACATCAATCCCAATGTCAGACTGTCGACTTATCGCACAAACAATGAGTGTTTCTGTATTGGATAAATTAAAAAATAAATTTTTATGAGGGCTGATAGCTGGTTTGCCAAATTCATTTTTTGAAAACTGCCAATCTTTAGGTGTAATATTAATATAATGCGATAAACTTGTCCGTACTAACGCACGAGTCATTAAATATTGATGTTGATGTTTTTTAAAATGAAACCGTTGCCAACGTTGATGTTCTTCTTCGGTTAAAAGCTGCTGATAATTATTTAATAAAGTGTTATCAGTAATTTCGCTAGGAAAAGTAAACCAAAGGTGAATCTCATCATTTGCTAAAGTAATCATTATTTTTTATACAAACAATGAAAAGCATCAATATAAATATCATCTAAATTAACACCTTTTAAAAAAACTTGTGTTTGCATTTGTTTCACCATCTCAGGATGACCACATAAATAAACTTGCCAATCATTTAAATTGCTATAAGCTGAAAGTGCGACCTCATTGGCTCGACCTTGACTATAATGGCTTCGATGTTCATCGTTGTAATCACCAGAAATACACGGCGTATAATGAAAATTTTTATTTTCAATCACTAACTGTGTTAATTCGTCATTTAAATATAAATCCTCAGCTTTTCTCCCCCCATGAAATAAATGAATAGTACCTTCATGATTTTGCTCTAAAGCATCATGTAAAATTCCATAAAGTGGGGCTAAACCACTGCCTGTTCCCACTAACAATAACTGTTGTTGTGATCGTTTTTTATTATAAAAACATCCTCCTAATGCAGCCGAGGCAGGGACATTATCTCCAATCTTCAAATCATTATGAACCCAACCACTAAAACGTCCATTTTCTAGTAACCGAATTTGTAATTCTATATAGTGTTGTTGATTGGGGGTATTACTAATTGAATAACTACGAGTAACATTATCAACCGATTTTAAATTAATAAATTGTCCTGATTTAAACGTGAACTTATCATCATGTAATAGTCGTAATAACAGGGTGTTATGATTAAGCATTTGTTTAGCCAATACTTTAAATTCATAAACAAAATCAGATTGTTCAATATCTGCTATTTGCATATTTTGTTCAGGGATACATAAACAAGATAAGAAATGATGTTGTTGTTGTTGATTTTCACGTAATCCGTGTTGCGAATTTTTAGGAGGATTACTATCTACACTAAGCATCACACAACTCTGACAAACACCTTGCCGACAGCCATGTGCAATAGCTATATTTTCTCTTAATAAAGTGTCTAAAACAGTTTCATTTTCTTGACAAATATAATCTTGCTGTTGATAATTAAGTATTGCCATTTTTAAGACTCTTCAAATTATTAAATATCAATTAACCGAAAAACTCTGCACCAATATATTTTTTATAGCAGTATGACTTTATAAAAATACATCTGTGCAGAATAATTATAGATTATAAACCGAGAATATCATCATGGGTACTACCAGCTACAACCATGACTTCTTTGACTAAATCTGCTGCAACACCCAGCTCCTCTAATGTTGCTTGTAAATGACCTGCAACCGCATTAAAATGACTTTCATTTAAGCCTTTTTTAACTAAAGGTGCGTGAGCTTTACGCATATCCATGCCTGTGTAATTATTAGGACCGCCGAATGCCATAGTTAAGAAAGCTTTTTGTTTGGCAATTTGTTTGTTCATATCAGTATCGTTAAAAAACTGACTAATAGTTTCGTCTTTTAAAACTTTACGATAAAAGATATTAACGGCAGAATTAACAGCATCTTCACCGCCTAGTTTTTCATATAAAGAATCCATAAATATTCCACATTGATTAAAAATTAAAAAAGTTTACTAATAATATATTGTTAAATAATATTAGGCAAGAACAGCTTACTTGATAAGATTAGCAGTTACAATATTTATTTTTATTATAAAAGAAAAATCTTAGTTGAACCTATTGCATAATTATATTTATCACTATGAGCTTAAAAACATCAAAAAATATGCTGATTTTATTTAGCTTTAATGAGTCTTTTATTAGGTTCTGAAATAAATTAAAAGCGTGTTTAGCAAAATCAGGTTGTATTTGTCAATTTAACTTGTTAAATTATTCGTATAAAATAATGAACCCTAGAAAAATATTATGTACGAAAATTTAGAAACTGCTCAATCTCCAGAAAAATTAAAACGCGTTGTTATTGACCCTGTTTCACGAGTAGAGGGACATGGCAAGGTAACTTTGTTATTAGATGAAGATAATAAAATCAAACAAGCACGATTACATATCGTTGAATTTAGAGGCTTTGAACGATTTATTCAAGGACGACCTTATTGGGAACTACCTGTTTTAGTACAGCGTTTATGCGGTATTTGTCCTGTTAGTCATCATTTAGCCGCTGCAAAAGCCATTGACCAATTAGTGGGAGTTGATCCAGAAAATTTACCAGTAACTGCGGATAAATTAAGACGGTTATTACATTTTGGACAAGTTTTACAATCCCATGCGCTGCATTTCTTTCATCTTTCTAGTCCTGATTTATTATTTGGGTTTGAAAGTGAAATTAGTAAGCGTAATATTATTGCGGTGTTGAATGATTACCCAGATATTGGTTTACAAGGAGTTAAATTACGCAAATATGGTCAAGAAGTTATTCGTATTATCACTGGAAAACGTATTCATGGAACGGCTGCAATTGCAGGAGGCATGAATAAATCACTGACAAAATCGGAACGAAACTATTTACAACAGGATATTGAGCAAATTATTAATTGGGCTGCTGATTCAATTAAACTAGTTAAAAAAATTCATTGTTCAAATCTACCTTATTATGATGATTTTGCCACTATTCCCAGTAATTATTTAGGTCTAGTAAATAAAGAAGGTGCTTTAGAGTTTTATCATGGTGGTATTCGTGTAAAAAATCCTGAAGGTGAAACTATCATGGATCATGTTGACTATTGTCAGTATAACGATTATATCCATGAGGAAGTCCGCTCGTGGACGTATATGAAATTCCCTTATTTAACTGCCTTAGGCAAAGATAAAGGTTGGTATCGTGTTGGCCCTTTAGCTCGAATAAATAATTGTGATTTTATTAATACACCTTTAGCAGAACAGGCGCGAGTTGATTTTAAACAGCATGGTAACGGCAACACGGTACATAGCACTTTAGCCTTTCATTGGACGCGATTAATTGAGGTTTTACATTGTGCCGAAAGTATTCAACAATTACTTAATGACCCAGATATTTTAGGGTCAGACTTAGTCGCTCAAGGTGAAAAACGCTTTGAGGGAATTGGCGTTATTGAAGCCCCTCGTGGGACTTTATTTCATCATTATGAAGTAGATGAAAATGATATTGTTACTAAAGCAAATTTAATTGTATCCACTACCAGTAATAATACGGGGATGAATGAATCAGTACGACAAGTAGCAGCTGAATATTTATCAGGTCAAGAATTAACCGAACCCTTGTTAAATAATTTAGAAGTTGCTATTAGGGCTTATGATCCGTGTTTATCTTGTGCAACCCATGCCGTTGGCAAAATGCCATTACAACTTGAATTACTTGATGCTGAAGGTAAAATAATTGATAAATTAGTCAAACATAATACTGGGAAAATTGAACATAATTTATGAGTATGAACAAACCTATCTTAGTTTTTGGCTATGGTAATTTAAGTAGAGGCGATGATGCCTTAGCTCCTTTATTATTAGAACATCTTGAAAATAAAGCAGATTTAAATCAGGTTGAAATACTCAGCGATTTTCAGTTACAAATTGAGCATAGCTTAGATTTAAAAAATAGATCGCAGGTTTTATTTATTGATGCTTCGGTTAATTGCCAAAGTGCTTATAATTTTACGCAATTACAAGCAATAAAAGATAAGAGCTATTCGACTCATGCAATGAACCCAACGGAATTACTACAAGTTTATCAAACCATAATCCATCAATCAGCTCCGCCGTGTTTTTTATTATCAATCCAAGGAATAAATTTTGAACTAGGTGAAACATTATCGCCTCAAGCGGAAGATAATTTATTATTAGCTTTAGTCTTTACACAACAATTATTAAATAATCCTAGTTTAGATTTTTGGAGTCAACAACAGGGAGATTATTTTGCATGAGCTATCATTATTGGAAAATGTTAGAGAAATTTTACAAGACCATGCGGGCAGTCAAAACTTCACACAGGTTAAAAAAATCACCTTAGAAATTGGTGAACTATCTTGTGTAGAACCTGAAGCATTACGCTTTGCTTTTGATGTAGTTATGAAGGATTCCTTAGCAGCACAAGCTAAACTTATACTAACTAAACAAAAGGGCTTAGGTATTTGTCAACGCTGCCAACAATCAACCCCTTTAAAAAATTTATACGATAGCTGTATTTTTTGTGAGCATCCATTTATAACCGTAATACAAGGTCATGAAATGAAAATTAAAGATTTAATTGTTATTTAATAAGGAAAATATATGTGTAGTACTTGTGGTTGTAGTGAAACAGAATCCCATCATCATGGTGATTCAGAACGATTAATTAACATTGAAGCAGATTTACTGGCTAAAAATAACAGTTATGCGACAGAAAATAGAGCTTATTTCAAGCAGCATCATATTTTTACCCTAAATTTTGTTTCTAGCCCAGGAGCTGGAAAAACTAGTTTATTAGTGGAAACAATTAAGCAGTTAAAAAATCAACTTTCAATTGCAGTTATTGAAGGGGATCAACAAACTGAACACGATGCAGAACGTATTCGCGCCACCGGTATTCCTGCTCTGCAAATTAATACAGGCAAAGGATGTCATTTAGATGCACATGGAATTGGTCACGCCATCAAAGAATTACAACCAAAGGATAATAGTTTATTAGCGATAGAAAATGTTGGAAATCTAGTTTGCCCAGCTTCCTTTGATTTAGGTGAAGCACATAAAGTTGTTGTGCTTTCGGTGACCGAAGGTGATGATAAACCGCTAAAATACCCTGATATGTTTTATGCTGCTGATTTAATGATAATTAATAAAATAGATTTATTACCTTATGTTGATTTTGATTTGGAGCGATGTATTAACTATGCTAAACAAGTTAACCCTGCAATAATGATTATTCAATTATCAGTAACTACAGGAGATAATTTAATAGAATGGACCAACTGGCTAACACGAGTTAGATGAGATGAAACTATTGAAATTTAGATTACTTATAAGCATTAGGACAAATAGACTGAATATATTACTATGTTAAGTTCTTAAATCTTTATTAAACGAACCTTCATCATGAATCTTAACCTATTTGCGCTGTTTGCTATTTGTACTTATTTAGGCAGTAGTGGGTATTTAATTAAAGATTTTTACTATCAACAAAAACAACAAGTGATGGTGATTTATTTAGCGTGGTTAGCAGTCACCGTACATTTTTCATACATAGGTAGCGTTTTTTTACAAACTAATCATTTTAATTTTAGTTTTTTTAGTACTGCATCCTTAATTTCAGCATTAGTCTCATTGTTGTTACTTTTAGCAAATTTAACCAAACCAGTTGAAAAGCTAGGAATAATTATTTTTCCTCTTGCTGCTATTATGCTAGGTTTAGAGATAATATTTCCTGATAAATATCGTAGTTTACAGGACTATAATTGGCAAATGAGCATCCATATTTTTAGCTCAATCATTGCCTTTAGTTTATTAAATATTGCTGCGTTACAGGCATTATTTTTAGCTGTTCAAGAAAAACAATTGCGTCGCCACCCTCCTAAAAAGTTTATTTTAAACTTACCTGCTTTGCAAACTATGGAGTCACTATTATTCCAAATGATTACCGTGGGGTTATTATTTTTATCAGTATCATTAATGACAGGAATATTATTTATAGATGATTTATTTACTCAGCATTTAGTACATAAAACGATTTTATCAATTATTGCTTGGTTAATTTTTTCTGCTCTTTTAATCGGACGATGGTGTTATGGCTGGAGAGGTCAAACAGCGGTAAAATTTACTATTTCTGGATTTATCTTACTATTATTAGCTTATTTTGGTAGTAAATTAGTGTTAGAAATTATTCTAAACAGAGTTTAAATAAAAGCTCTATCAATCTACTACCTATCTCCTAAATTATGGAACACGATAATTCATACAAACTTTTATTTTTAGAACCTGAGATAGTCACTGATTTACTTAAAGGGTTTGTAAACGAACCTTGGACAGCAAAATCTGAACTAAATCAATTAATCTTGGATTTACCAACAGGATTTAACAAATATAAATCAACACTCAGTTATTTAATCCTTGATGAAGATGGTCTGGAAAACATGAGTGAAATAGTTATTGATAGTGATAACCAGAAAATTCTTTTAGAAAACATGCAATATTTAATTAAAAAAGTTACATTAAATTGGACAAACTATATGCCTTCATTTTAATAATCCCTGTAAATAATGAACTCGTCATCAAACCGTAACCTAGCTATAATACTCCTCTTTGCTATCACCTTATTCATTAGTGCTTCATTAATGTTTATAGTGCAACCAATGTTTGGTAAAAGCCTATTACCATTACTAGGTGGATCACCTGCAGTTTGGAATACTTGCATGGTATTTTATCAAACCATTCTATTTTTAGGATATTTATATGCCCATTATATTACGACCTATATAAAACAACATCGACAAATTCAAATCCATGCCGCTGTTATTATTATTAGTTTTTTAGCATTACCACTTGCTATTCCAGGCAATACTATTCCTCCTACGGATAGCAATCCAACACTATGGTTAATGTGGGTTTTATTATTAGCCATTGGTTTGCCTTTTTTTGTCGTTTCTACCACCTCAACTTTATTACAAAAATGGTTTTCAAGTATAGGGCATCATACTAGTGATGATCCTTACTATTTATATGCAGCAAGTAATTCAGGAAGTTTATTAGCTCTCCTAAGCTACCCTTTTTTAATTGAACCTAATATTGGTTTAACGACACAAAAAATACTTTGGAGCGGAGGCTACGTTCTATTATGCCTATTAATTTTAAGCTGTGGCGTATTATTATGGCGATCACAACAAAAACAGCTTGATAAAAAACCAAAACTCAAGATAAATAATTTAACTCTTTATACAAAAATTCACTGGGGGTTACTCGCCTTTGTTCCTTCAAGTTTATTACTAGGATTAACTAATTTTATTAGTACCGATATAGCTTCTGTACCTTTATTATGGATTATTCCTTTAACTCTTTTTTTATTGAGTTTTGTTTTAGTTTTCTCATCATGGGCAGATAAAATTCACCCTTTAATGGTAAACTTTCAACCCATTATATTACTACCTTTTATTGCCTACTCTTTTATCAACCCTGCTTTACTTCCTTACTGGTTAGATTTATTATTACATTTAACCGCATTCTTCTTAGCCATTATGGTCTGTCATGGTGAATTAGCAAAATATCGCCCTTCAACAACTCATTTAACTACTTTTTATTTAATCATGTCATTTGCAGGAATGTTAGGGGGAATGTTTAATACTTTTATTGCCCCTTTTATATTCCAAGGTGTTTATGAATATCCGATAATGATCGTAGCTGCATTGTTATTACGCCCAGGAGTTTTAACAACTAAGAGTTTTGAGATAAAAACAGTAAAATCATTAGGATTGCAAGCCTTATTTCCTGCTTTACTTTTAATTGCAGGATTAAGTATTTACAACTTAGTTGATAATTTTCCTAATTATTTAGATAGTATAGGGGGTGCATTAATTTTATTAGCAGGTCTAACATATTCATTCAGGAAACAAGCTATTACCTTGGCTCTATTAACAGGAACTCTATTATTTTTTAGCATAGGGTTACATAATTCACTTTCTCATAAGCTTTATCAACAACGAAGTTTTTTTGGAGTATTTTCAGTACGTGAAGCAATGCTTATGGATGAAAATAACCAACCTGAAAAATATCATGAGCTTTTTCATGGGACAACCAAGCATGGCGCACAAAGACTGGCATTAAATTTACAACGAATACCGCTTACATATTACAGCCGTCCAGGACCTATGGGGCAATTATTTAAAGAATATGATAAAATTAATGATAACTGGGTTATTGGCTCAGTCGGTTTAGGGGCTGGTGCCTTAGCGTGTTATGTAAAACCTCAGCAAAATTGGACATTTTATGAAATTGATCCTTTAGTAATTAGAATTGCTAGGAATACAAATTATTTTCATTACTTATCGTTGTGTGCAAAAAATTCAACGATGATAGTAGGTGATGCACGGTTATCATTAAACAATGAACCCGACAAAAAATTTGATTTATTAATTCTTGATGCCTTTAGCTCAGATTCTGTGCCTATTCATTTATTAACTCAAGAAGCGATTAAGCTTTATTTTGCTAAATTAAAACCTAATGGCATCCTCGCCTTTCATATTACTAATCGACATTTAGAGATTAAAAAAGTGATGGCAAATCATGCTCAACAGCTCAAATTGGCAGCCATTATTCAAGAGTTTAAACCACAAAATCCTGCTCCATTAGTGGTGGCAACTGATTGGGTAGTAATAGCTAAAAAAGCTGAATTTTTAGCTCCATTAAGCAAAAGTCGCCTAGGAAACTGGCAAAAACTTCCACTTTATTTCAACATGAAACCGTGGACAGATGATTTTACTAACATTTTAGCTATTTGGAAATAACATGACTTTAACCATTGAAACATTAAGCAAACTTTGTCAGGCAAAATTTAGTAATGGCAATTCTTCAATTAAAATTACTGCAGCAGCAGATATTATGGAGGCGAAAGAAAATCAAGTCACCGTATTAAGTAGCCTTAAATATGTTAAATATTTAAAAAACAGCAAGGCTTCAGCTTGTTTTATTGCTGATAAATTTTCTAATGAAGATATTCCTAAAAACTTAATTTTATTAGTATGTGATGATCCTGAAATAAGTTTTTTAAATGCCGTAAATGCACTTTATCCTCCTAAAAATATTCCCGCTAAAATAGCGGCACAAAGTGTTATTGCTGAGACAGTAACATTAGGTGAATCAATCCATATTGGTGCATTTAGCAGCATAGATGAAAATAGTCAGATCGGGGATAATAGTAAAATATTTGCTAATGTGCAAATTGCTGCAAATGTTAAAATAGGTAAAAATTGTTGTATTTATCCACAAGTGGTTATTTATGATAATACTGAAATAGGAGATAACGTTATTATCCATTCAGGAGCTGTGATTGGTAGCGATGGTTTTGGTTATAAATATCGTAATAATCAACATATCAAAGTCCCTCATGTTGGAAATGTTATTATTGAAGACTCGGTGGAAATTGGGGCAAATACTTGTATAGATAGAGGTGCACTAGGCTCTACTGTTATTGGAGCTGGCAGTAAAATAGATAATTTGGTTCAATTAGGGCATAACAATAAAGTGGGACGTAATGTTATTATTTGTGGACAATCAGGAATTTCAGGATCATGTACCATTGAAGATGGCGCAATTTTAGCAGGTAACGCTGGTATTGCCGATCATATCACTATAGGTCAACAAGCGGTGGTAATGGCAAGAAGTGGGGTTTCACAGGATGTCAAAGCTAAATCACAAGTCTTTGGATTTCCAGCAAAAGATAGAAAGATTGCTTGGAGAGAATTAGCCGCTTTAACAAAATTGCCAGCATTATTGAAAAAAATTAAAATTTTAGAAAATAGAATTGAAAAATTAGAATAGAGTTATCAATTAGGATGTAGATAGCACTATTTATGGATACGATAAAAACAGTTAAAAAAAAAATTATTTATAAAACAATTATTTACCTCTATGATAAAAAAAAATTTAAAAAAAATAGCTTGAAAACTAGTTAAAAACAAATTTTTACTATAGAATAAGCAATTCCAATAACACATCTGATATGCCTCGGTGGCGAAATTGGTAGACGCACGGGACTTAAAATCCCGCGGTGGCAACACCGTGCCGGTTCGATTCCGGCCTGAGGCACCATCTCATTTAATGATTATATTCTTAACAATGCAAATTTTCAAACGGCATCAAATGTATGCCAGTTGTTAATAAGGTAACTGCAATAACAATTCCTTTTTTTAGTCCATTACGTCTTGCTACATGTAACGGAACACTCATTGTTAGGTTGATTTTAAGTGCTTTATTTAGCTCAATAATCACATCAACATAACCCCCTAATAACATATAGTCAATAATAATACCTGACAAAGGATTCTCACGCTCACCGTTAGAAACTTGATAACGACGATGTAAAATAACATCTGTTGCAGGAATCATCCAGTTTATAGTTTCAGAAACCTTATATTGCGGTTGATAACGCGCTTCTAATAGACTCCCATTCCAAGATAACAAACTAATATTAGACTCTGGTTCATGAGCAATCACTTTTGCTGTAAAAATATTTTGTTGATCCATTAATTTAGCAACTTGTGTACTCACAGGAGCAGTGGTAACTTCTGTTGGTGTTCCTGATTGTAAACTAACACCATGATGCAATAAACATAACCGATCAGCTAATAAATTTGCTTCACTCAGATCATGAGTTACTAAAATAATTGGCATGGATAAAGAATCACATAATTGAATTAATTCTTTATATAAACGTCGTCTAGTGACTTGATCTACCGCTGAAAAAGGCTCATCTAATAATAATACCTCTGGCTCTCTAGCTAAAGCTCTTGCCACTGCAACACGCTGTTGTTGCCCACCAGATAATTGTAAAGGATAACGTTGTTCTAAGCCCTTCAAATGTACTTTTTCCAGTAAAAATTTAGCCTGTTGCACACGTTTATTTTTAGGTAAATAACCTAAAGCAATAGTAATATTTTCTAATGCAGAAAAATGCGGAAATAATGCATAATTTTGAAATACTAGTCCAACAGCTCGTTGATACGCTGGTAAAAAAATAGCATTAGCAGTATCAAGCCAACAGTGTTGTTGGCAACAAATATATCCTTGTTGAGATGAGTATAATCCTGCAATTGCTCGTAAAACGGTACTTTTTCCACTTCCAGAAGGCCCGACTAATGCTAAAATTTCATTATTTTGACACTCTAATTTCACATCTAATTTAATAGTATCATCTTGCTTTAACCACAGCTCAATTCCATTTTCAACCACAATGGCTATTAATGACTAAGCGGCTATTGACATTTGTTCAATTAAAATTGAACCAGTACGAATATTACCACGAGTATCAATATCATTTCCTATGGCAACTAAATTTTTAAACATATCTTTAAGATTAGCGGCAATAGTTATTTCATCAACAGGATATAAAACTTCACCATTTTCAACCCAAAATCCAGCTGCTCCTCGTGAATAATCCCCTGTCATACAATTAACCCCTTGCCCCATTAATTCAGTTACTAACAAGCCTGTATTGAGTTTTTTTAACAGCGCATTAAAGTCATCACTTCCTGAATCAATGGTTAAATTGTGAACACCACCTGCATTCCCTGTAGTTTGCATACCTAATTTTTTTGCAGAATAAGTACTTAGAAGATAACTTTTTAAAATACCATCAGCGACAATATCATGGTTTCTAGTAGCAACCCCTTCACCGTCATAAGCTGCGCTCCCTAAGGAATTTTTTAAATAGGGTTGCTCATGAATATGAACAAAATTAGGAAAAATTTGTGTTTTTAAACTATCCAATAAAAAGGTTGATTTTCGGTATAAACTTCCGCCACTAATTGCCCCCATCAAAGAAGCTAACAAACTAGATGCCATCTCAGGACTGTATAAAACAGGTGCATTACGGGTTGTTAGTTGATGAGACCCCAAACGTTCTAAGGCGCGTTTAGCTGCCTTTTTACCAATTTCAATCCCATTTTCTAAATCATCAGCATTACGAACAACGCTATACCAATAATTAGTTTGCATATCATCACTACGTTGAGCGATAACTGAACAACTTATCGCATGGCGCGTAGCTTGCTGTCCGTGTAAAAATCCAATACTATTGCCAAAAATTTTAATCCCTTGATGGCTATTAATAGTTGCGCCATCAGAATTACTGATTTCAGGATGAAAATTACAAGCGGCTTGTTCACATTCAATCGCTAATTTAATCGCATGTTCCGTTTCTATTGCCCATGGATGATTGAGTTCTAAGTCAGGAAATTCAGTCGCTAGTAACTCAGGGTCTGGCAGTCCTGAAAATTTATCTTCATTGGAAAATTTAGCAATACTACAGGCGGCTTTAACGGTTGCTTGGATCGACTTTAGTGATAAATCAGTACTGCTAGCAGACCCTTTACGTTGACCAAAATAAACCGTTAGTCCTAATCCTTGGCTACAATCATGCTCAATGGTTTCAACATCGCCTAAACGCGCGCTAACTGAAAGACCATTACTAGTACTTAAAGCAACTTCTGCGGCAGATGCACCTTGTTTTTTTGCTTCATCAAGCGCGTATTGAACTTGGTTTTTAAATGATTCAATCTGTTCTGAGTTTTGCAAAATAAATATCCTTTATCTTTAATAATCATAATCTTACAAGGAAACATAATATGAATTACGCGCCTCCATTATATAATGCGTTTTAAACGTTAGTTCCACCTACTGTCAAGCCATCAATTTTTAAAGTCGGCTGCCCAACACCAACAGGCACACTTTGCCCTTCTTTGCCACATGTTCCTACACCACTATCAAGTTCCAAATCGTTACCAACCATTGATACTTTAGTTAATACATCTGGTCCATTACCAATTAAGGTTGCTCCTTTGACGGGACTGGTTATTTTTCCATCTTCGATTAAATATACTTCTGTGGTTGAAAAAACAAATTTACCAGAGGTAATATCAACTTGCCCACCCCCAAAATTTTTAGCATAAATACCTTTTTTGACAGATTGAATAATTTCATCGGGGTGATGTTCGCCCGCCAACATATAAGTATTGGTCATTCTTGGCATCGGTAAATAGGCATAAGATTCCCGCCGACCATTACCTGTTAACCTATCCTTCATTAAAGTAGCATTTAATTTATCCTGCATATAGCCCTTAAGAATACCTTTCTCAATTAATACCGTCTTTTCAGTAGCTGTTCCTTCATCATCAATAGTAAGTGATCCTCGACGATTTTCCAATGTACCATCATCCACAATCGTACATAAACTTGAAGCCACACGCTCACCGATTTTTCCACTAAAAGCAGACGTACCTTTACGGTTAAAATCTCCCTCTAAACCATGTCCAATGGCTTCATGTAATAAAATCCCAGGCCAACCAGGACCTAAAACCACCGTCATATTGCCAGCAGGAGCATCAATCGCCTCTAAATTAACTAAAGCTTGTCTAAGTGCTTCTTTACCATAATTTAATGCAGTATCGTTATTAATAAAATAATGATAATCGGTTCGTGATCCACCCCCCATACTTCCTTGTTCACGGCGACCTTTAACTTCAATAATCACACTAACATTCATTCGCACTAGCGGACGAATATCGGCTACTAATGATCCATCTTGATTAGCAATTAAGACATGTTCATAAACCCCTGAAAGGCTAACGATGACCTCTTCGATGCGGGTATCTAATTTTCTAGTTTCACTATCAACACGGCGTAATAAATCAACTTTTTGTTGATCAGAAAATGATTTTAATGGGTTTGCAGTTGGATAATAATGTGGGCAAGTCGTTGGCGATTTTATAGCAACGTAGGCATTTTGTCCTTGCCTAACAATTGCTTTAACATTATTAGCCGCTTCTAATAAAGTTGCTAACTCAATATTGTCACTGTAGGCAAACCCTGTTTTATCGCCACAGATGGCGCGAATTCCAGCCCCTTGCTCTATATTATAACTACCTTCTTTAATAATACCAGATTCCAAAACCCAAGATTCATGATGACTGGATTGAAAATAAATATCGGCCATATCTACTTTGGCAGATAATAGCTGATTCATCACCTGATCTATTTGCTGTGATTGTAATCCACTAGGCGTAAGAATAACGGCTTTACTACGGTCTAAAATATTAATTGGCATAAATTATTTGAATTAAGTGTATTAAATTGAATAAAATTTATCTATCATCTGCACTCTATGTCTTAGTTCCCATACTTCCATGAGTACCGCTAACATTAGCAATCCCTCCTAACTTTTCGATACGATTATAAACACCTTCAGTAGGTGCAATCCAAACGACACCAGGCCCTGTAAATGTTTGCAATAAACCTTCACCACTCGTGACTGATTGAAATAAAGTTTTTCCTGATTTTTCAGCCTTAAATTGAATACTTCCTGTTCTAACAAAAGCAAAATTACCATCAACAGATAATTTTTCATTAGCAGCCAAGCTATACATCAGTAATTCATCAATAGGCACAGGCGAAACTAAAACCACGATTCCTGAACCTTTAATTTGGGTCTGAAAAAAACCTTCACCACCAAATAACGCACTGGAAATATTACCCTGTAATTTAGCCGTCACTTCTAATTTAGAGGAAGCACAATAAAAAGCTCCTTTATCAACAATTAACGCATCATCATCAATATTAAATAATAAATAATGCCCAAATGTTGGTTCTAAATAAATTTCACCCGTACCTTTAATACGTGATTGAAATAAGGTTTCCCCAGTAATAAATTTACGCATCAAACCTTTACTAATGCCTTGAGTACTTGATTCTAATTGCAAATTTCCTTTCATAAAATATAATGCTCCCGGTTCAATTAAAGTTTCGCTATTATCAAGCGTAATTCTAATCATTTTTAAATGAATATCAGCTTGATTAGCAAAAAAAACTTTTTCAGCAGTATTTAAGTCGCTTGAACCTTTTAGAGATTTATATTGTACAACTTCAAATGTTGCCCCTGGAACTTTTTCAACTTCAACGACTTCAAATGGATCATTTTCATTCATTTTATATCAACCTTTAAGCTATGACTGAAAAATATAGGCTAAACCTTGATAAAATGAAACCCATATCTATACTATTCAACTATATAATACTAATTTTTATGCACAAACCCTATAATTTCGTTGATTGGTTTAGAAAATCAGCCCCTTATATCCATGCACATCGTAACCGCACCTTTGTTATTTATTTTGGGGGTGAAGCGGTTGCCGATGATGTTTCAAGTTTAATTCATGATGTGGCATTATTAAGAAGTTTAGGTGTTCGGTTAGTTTTAGTGCATGGTATCCGCCCACAAATTGACTTGCGTTTAAATCAACAAGCAATTTTACCAAAATTTAACAATAGTTTACGGATTACTGATAAAGAGTGCTTACAATGTGTTAAAGAAGCTGCAGGTACAGTAAGAATTGAAATTGAAGCATTACTATCTATGGGCTTACCTAATTCTCCCATGGCAGGTGCTAAAATTAAAGTAGCTTCGGGTAATTTTATAGTAGCCAAACCTCTGGGAATTATTGATGGTATTGATTATTGTTACACAGGAGTAATTAGACGTATAGACCATGCAGCCATTCATCAACAACTTGATCAAGATAATGTAGTGTTAATTTCACCTGTAGGTTATTCTCCGAGTGGCGAAGTTTTTAATTTAGTCGCAGAACAAGTTGCTACTGAAATCGCCTGTGCAATATCAGCAGAAAAATTAATTTTATTGACAGAATTTGATTGTAAATCACCTAAAACTAAAAAAATGATTCAACAAATGACCACTATTGAGGCCGAGAATTTTTTAAAACAGTACGTCAATATTAAAGTTGATATTGCCCGAATTATTAACGCGGCTATCCAAAGTTGTAAACAAGGGGTTAACCGAGTTCATTTAATCAACCGACAGCGAGAAGGGGCATTATTATTAGAACTTTTTACCCGTGATGGCATAGGAACATTAATCAGTTCAGATATATTTGAAAGCTTACGTGACGCTAATTTAAATGATATAGGAGGTATTTTAGAACTTATTAGTCCTTTGGAAAAACAAGGAAAACTTGTCAAACGTTCACGTGAAAAATTGGAAATGGAAATTAATGATTATAGTGTTATCGAGCGTGATGGTTTAATTATTGCCTGCACTGCGTTTCATTTACTAGAAAAAACAGAAATGGCCATTATTAGTTGCCTTGCGGTTCATACTGATTATCAACATCAATCACGAGGGAAAAGCTTATTTAATTACCTGATTAATAAAGCAAAACAACAACACTTGAAAAAATTATTTGTTTTATCAACCCAAACTACACATTGGTTTTTAGAGCGAGGATTTCACATTTCTGACAAACAATCATTGCCTCTTTCTTTAAAGAATTATTATAATTCTGATAGAAATTCAAACGTTCTTTATAAAGACATCTAAATTTAATCATGAATATTGCACAAGCCACTTCAATTTTACATATTACAGACTTACATGTCTTACCGAAAACTGGCGATACCTTATTAGGGATTGATACTGAAGATTATTTTAAACGTGTTTTAGCCGCAGCTCATGAACATTATGGCAAATTTGATTTAATATTAGCCTCCGGAGATCTTGCTCAACAACCTTGTATTGCTAGTTATCAACGAATTCATAAAATATTTTCTCATTACCAAACTAAAACGGTTTGTTTTCCTGGTAATCATGACGATTATTCATTAATGACATGGTTATTAAATAAAGATAGGATTAGTTGTGATAAACAAACCATTTTTAAAAATTGGCAGATTATTTGTCTTAATAGTAAGAAACCTAATGATGCTGGTGGAAAATTAGCTAGTCACGAAATAGATTTTTTAAAGATATGTCTTAAACAAAATACAAAGCCTAATCTCATGATTTCCGTTCACCACCACTGTATCCCTTCTAATAGTGAATGGTTAGATACCATGTTAATTGAAAATAGTGTTGAATTTTTTGAGTGTTTAAGTCCCTATCCTGAAGTAAAACTTGTTGTTACAGGACATATTCATCAAGCTATGGAATCACAACGACAAAAACTAACCCTTTTAAGTACCCCTTCTACCTGTTTTCAATTTAAACCTAACTGTAAAGATTTTACCTTAGATTCCATTATGCCTGGTTACCGAGTGATACAACTTTTTGATGACGGCCAGTTTAAATCTCAAGTTCATAGATTACCTGGAATACAGGGGGAGTTGGAAAATTGTCATAACGGTTATCATTAGTAGATATAGCTTAATCGTGAATTTCTGGCATAATTATTTTTTAAATTTGTTTTTAGCCTTACTTTTCACATTGGATGTGAATGTTGGCATTTACTACGCCTTAAAAATAGCGGTTAAAAATTTAGTTGTTGAAACCTGATTAATATTTTCAGCAATTTTCATCATTTGTCGGTGCTTATTCGCCTTTTCTATACTGGGTATATCAATATAATATTTCCAAAACCGCCAGCAAGAGGTTGTAACGGCAGCGTGCTGGATGAAAACTTGTAATGTTTGCTTTTCGATAGAGGCTAAAGGGCTGATTTGTTCATACCCTGCAACGAAGGCACGGGCTTTATCAAGGTTGATCACTTCATTTTCAGTACACAAACCTAGCACACCCATTCCAAGGTCAAACCCTTGATAATAATAACAAGCCTCCTCAAAATCAATAATAGCTTTAAGGTTATTATTTTCAAATAAAATATTATCATAGAATAAATCACCGTGAATTAAGCAATGACTTAGTTCAGAAGAAATATTTTTTTCAAAATAGCGTTGTTGTTTTATTAACCAGGCTTCATAATCGGAATCAATTCCTTGTCCAATGATTATGGAGACAAATTGTGATTCATAAGCATGTTGACGAGGTAAATAATCAGGGATAGAAATTTGATGGAGCGTTGCCATTTCGCGTCCTATTTGTGACAACATTTCTAAACTTAATTGTTCAATTACCTGCCCTTCAATATAAATTTTTAGCATGATAGGTTTATCGTGATAACTAACGACAGGGTGATTATTAACTGATAAAACTAAACGCGTTGTTGGAAAGTTATATTTTTCCAATCGACGTAATAATTTCCCAAGATTAAGGGCTTCAACTAAGGTTTTATCATCGCAAACGGTGAGGACATATTTTTCCTCGGTTGTTTGTAATAAATAGCTAGAATTTCCCGCGCCTCCATTAATTGATTCAAAATCAAGAATGGTTAAATTATAATAATTAGCGATAGCCTGAATATCATAAGAACTCAATTGTGTGTAATGTGCCATAAAAGATTTATTATTATGCTGAAATTTAAAGACCAACCCTCTCAAGGTGATTTTAAAAATATAATACACCATTTTTCAGATTAAAATTAAAATGGCAACCGAATTATTCAGCAAGGTCAATTTACCTAGCTTAAGTGGTGAAAATATAGGGAAAGAAAGAAGAAAGGGTCAAGAAGAAAGGGTCAGGTCTTGCATTTTGCATACTTGAAAGTTTAGTTTATACTGAATTATAAAGTGTCTGACTCCTTGTTTTGCAAAATGCAAGACCTGACCCTTTCTTTCCGCTTTCTTTCCGTGCCTCAGCACATCCTATGTAACGCATTTTATCGTGTTATAATTTAGCCCATCTTATCGCGTTTCGTTATCTCGCTGCACTCAATAAGCTTCAGCCCAACCTACGAGCTACTTGGCTTATTCAAGGTTTTGAATTAATTTACTATTTACTTTTTTCCAGTAATCATTTACATAACCTAGCATGGTATCTAAAGATACTAAATCTACACACCAGAGCTTAATATGTTCCCGAAATATTTTTTCACAATCATCTGATACAGTTGAAGAAATAACTAGTTCGTCAACTTGTGTTAGCATATCGAAATCAGTAGCTCCTCGAGATATATCAGGAGCATAAGGGACGAATGCATCATCGGTAAAATAGATTGTATCTAGTGTGTTTAAGTTTAATTCAGGTAGAGCTCTAATATTGAATCGTTGTATTACACGGATAATTCGGGGAACATTATTATTCCTGTTTGCAACAACAAAAATAGGATTGCCATCTTCTTGGTCTGCTACTAACTCAGGTTTCCATGACTTAACAATATTTTCTCCAAGTATGTCAGAAAAAAGTTCCACCCAATATAATTCCAGCATTAAAAAATCTATATTATTTTTTTGAAAGTTTACAAAAGGGAACTGAGGATGGTTTTTAATTTTATCTAATGTCATAAATATTATTAAACTATAAAGTTTGGTGTTATACCAAATGAATCAATATCAAACCTATTATTATCTCTTGATGTTCCATAAAATGATTTTTTTCCTAAGAATCCCCAGGGAGATCTAGATAGAATAAATGTATTACATTTTTGAAATGAAGTACTTAGGTTTTTTTTCTGTGATTTTGTTAATAGAGCATAAGTACTAGCTGATAACGTAATACCTTCAATAATTGTAATAGGGCGTGTATTAATAATTGCAGGAACTCCTATTGTAGAGCCAGAACTTCCTCCAATTTGAGTACCTTGAGCATGTACTCTTATAGACCACGGTCGAAGACACTCTTCACAAGTCTTATCTTTGACTTTAGTCTTTGTTTTAGATTTTGACTGCGTAGTTGATGATGATTGAGAGATAACAGCACCTCCCACTACTAATGTTCCTATAGCGACTACAGCAAAAAATGCCCAACCAGGAGGTCCGAATGCTAATGCTGGTGTTGCTGCTACTGCCATGATGCTTCCCCTTGTTGCATACCAACAATTGTAAAAAATATTAGAATAATATGGCGTGCTTTGGCAAAAGGTACAAGTAAATTGTGATCTAGAATATATTTAAATTCATCCATATTATAAAACTCCATTTTGCTAACAATACGAATAACACACCAATCATACAATTGTTCTTGATCATCAATATCATATAAATTTGCGGCTATCACAGCATTATGAATATCAATTAATAAGTTTTTCTGGTCATAATGTTTAGTTATATAAGGAATGCGTATATCCATTTTTTTTTCTATTTCCTTTGCAGTTTTTATCAGGTATCGTTTATTATTAGCTTCTGCTAAAAGTTTTAATTGATGACTACTAATTTTCATATTAATACACTTTTGTTTTACCTGACAATAAATAAATCTTTCAATAGAAGGAGTTACAGCTAAATGTTTACAATAGAATTAAATCTAACGTTTATTATATGTCAGACAAATATTTTTATATAAACATGCTTGAATCTATTAGCAACCTTTGGCTTAAAGTTACCTTTTGTTCTTCAAAAATCAGCAATATAATTCAGCCATTATGAAATGTCTCAGCATCAAGTCCAATTTCCAACTTTTTAAAAGACAACAAACTTTCCATCTCATCCGCCTCAACCAAAAATTCACCAACCACCTCACCAAAAAAATCAAACACTTCTTTAGTATTACAAGTAGGCAAAAAAATACGCAACACACGCGGATCATA
>DAOUSN010000044.1 GCA_030627205.1 Methylococcaceae bacterium | reverse complement strand
CATTAATTATATCTCTTAAT
Organism: Methylococcaceae bacterium; assembly: GCA_030627205.1. Classification (GTDB taxonomy): domain Bacteria; phylum Pseudomonadota; class Gammaproteobacteria; order Methylococcales; family Methylomonadaceae; genus WTBX01. Next base: position 17,635 of record DAOUSN010000044.1, on the reverse strand, counting down.
CGCCGATAAAATCAAAGCAAAATAACTGCAAAATAACTGCAAAATAACTGAAATAACTGGGGTCAGGAATAACTGGGAATAACTGGGGTCAAATAACTGGGGTCAGGTCAAATTGGAAATAACTGGGGTCAGGAAATAACTGGGGTATCTTGTATCTACTGTACTGTCAAGTGGGAAATGAATGATGTCGGAAAAGATTCATAAATTGTCTAGCCTTAAATGGGTAATCACTATATAGATGGTTTTTGAAATATTGAGTGGGTAAACTATAATTCCTCGTTTCCAATACTTCAGACAGTTTTAAAAAAAGATTATCAGCTCTTAATATTTTACCAAAAGGTTTCCTAAAATTAAGTCTAACATAATTATTTCACTTTGAGATAAATCACGAGAACGATTTTTTTATCTCCATTTTTAAGATGATTTTTCTTCCACGCAGGAATAAACCATTGCCAAAAGTCATCAACATCGGAAAATAATTGTGTTAAACTTAAATTTAAAAGCGGTCGGTTCACCACGCTTAAATGTTGTGGACTAGTAAACTCTCACTTCAAACCATCGAAGTGAAACTAGCTAGAATGAAGCAATTTTTTAATACTATATCTTAGCTTTAGTTAAGAATGGGTAAGCTTAAAGGAACAGTAGTATGGATATTAAGGCATATATGCAGCGGCTTGGTAAGCAAGCAAAACAGGCTGGAAGAGAAATTAGCAAAGCTCAGAGTGGGAAAAAAAATACCGCCTTATTTGAAATTGCGGCACAACTTGAATTACATCGTGAATTTTTAACCGCAGAAAATCAACAAGATTTACAACTGGGTAAAGAAAAAGGTTTGGACACAGCATTATTAGATAGATTGGAACTAACCCCAGCTAGAATTTCAGCAATGATTGAAGGTTTAAAACAAATTGCGGGATTACCTGACCCAGTAGGTGAAATAAGTCAATTAAATTATCGACCTAGTGGTATTCAAGTTGGACAAATGCGAGTTCCTTTAGGTGTTATTGGGATTATTTATGAATCACGTCCAAATGTAACCATTGATGCGGCGGCACTCTGTTTAAAATCAGGTAATGCTTGTATTTTACGTGGTGGCTCTGAATCTATTCGTTCTAATCAGGCAATTGCAACCTGTATTAGTAAAGGTTTGGAAATCTCTGGATTACCAAAAGAAGTGGTACAAGTTATTGAGACAGTTGATAGAGATGCTGTTGGTGAATTAATTACTTTAAATGAATATGTTGATGTGATTATTCCACGGGGAGGAAAAAGTTTAATTAAACGAATATCGAAACAAGCAACTATTGCGGTTATTAAACATTTAGATGGGATTTGTCATGTTTATATAGATGATAAAGCCAATATTGATAAAGCAATTGCGATTGTAATTAATGCAAAAACTCATCGTTATGGAGTTTGTAATGCAATGGAAACTTTGTTAATTGCCGAAAGCATTGCAGCTAAAGTTTTACCCTTATTAGCTGAGAAATATACAATGGCTGGGGTTGAGTTGAGAGGTTGTGATAAAACCTGTGCTTTAATAGAAAATTGTTTAACGGCTACAGAAGAAGATTGGCAAACTGAATATCTTGCTCCTATTTTATCTATTAAAATAGTCGCTGATATAGATGAAGCTATTATTCATATTAATAATTATAGTTCAGCTCATACTGAGTCTATCATTACTGAAGATTACACCTTGGCACGGCGTTTTTTGCGTGAAGTGGATTCTAGTTCAGTCATGGTTAACACCTCAACACGGTTTGCAGATGGGTTTGAATATGGTTTAGGTGCGGAAATTGGTATTAGTACTGATAAGCTTCATGCACGAGGGCCTGTTGGCTTAGAGGGGCTAACCAGCTTAAAATATATTGTTTTAGGTGACGGTCAAATTCGACAATAGATGATAGGTATTTATGGCGGAACATTTAATCCGGTTCATTACGGTCATCTACGAACTGCTTTAGAAATAAAAGAAATTTTTGGGTTAGAGCAGATTAGATTAATCCCTTGTTATCAACCTGTACTTAAAGGTGAGCCTTCAGTCACAGCTATAACCCGCTTAAAAATGCTAGAACTAGCAATAATAGGGGAAAAAGAACTAGTGAGTGATAGCCGAGAATTAGATAGACAAGGTGCATCCTATATGGTTGATACCTTATCCTCATTGCGAGATGAGTTTCCAAGACAATCGCTACTTTTATTAATTGGTAGTGATGCTTTTACTAATTTAGAACAATGGTATCAATGGCAGTTATTATTTGATTACGCACATGTTATTGTAATGACACGTCCTGATTATACTAACAAAATATCAGTTAGTCATTTTTTTAAAACGCGATTAATAATTAACCCTGTAATACTTAGACAAACTTTAGCAGGAAAATTATATTTTCAATCAGTGACACAACTTGCGATTTCTTCAACGCAAATAAGAGAGATACTGGTTAAAAAACGTAGTCCACGCTTTTTAATGCCAGACAACGTGATAAACTATATACAACAAAATAAACTGTACAGGAATTTGAATGCAAACCAATGAGTTATTGACCCTGGTTACCACTGAATTAGATGAACGTAAAGGTCAAAGTATTACTGTAATTGATGTTAAAGATAGAAGTAGTGTTACTGATTTTATGATTTTGGTGACGGCAACCTCTGAACGTCATGGTCAGGCATTATCGAATTATGTGGTCATAAAAGTTAAAGAACAAGGGGTAAAGCCTTTAGGGCTTGAAGGGGCTCAAGGTTCAGACTGGGTATTGTTAGATTTAGGTGATATTGTATTACACATTATGACCACACAAGCAAGGGATCTGTATCAACTGGAGAAATTATGGTCAATTGAAACTCGTAAAGAAGAAAAAATAAATATATAAGCAAATTAAAAATAAAAGGTATTTTATGATTAAAGTTTTGCTGGTTGACGACCATGAATTGATTACTACTGCAATAAAATCATTATTAAATGCTGCTGATAATATGACTGTTATTGGGGTTGCAGAAAGTGGTGAGCAAAGTATTTTAGCGGTTGAAGCTATGTGTCCTGATGTGGTGTTAATGGATGTGGAAATGCCTGGAATGGGCGGTGCAGAAGCCTGTAGGCGTATTTTAAAAGCACATCCTGAAATAAAAATAATTGGTCTCTCCCAGCATGATAATAATTCAGTTCCTAAGCAACTTTTAGAAATAGGGGCTGTTGGTTTTATTTCAAAAAACTCTTCATCTACAGAAATGATACAAGCTATTCGTAAAGTAATGGCAGGTGATATTTATCTTTGTGAGGATGTTTCTGCTAAATTTATGGAAAAAAATAACACTAAAGCACAAGATAATTTATTTTCAATTCTTTCACCAAGAGAATCAGAGGTAGTCAGGTTAATTTTACAAGGAAAAACGATTAAAGAAATGGTGGGTATACTGAGGATAAAAGATAAAACAGTGAATACTTTTCGTTATCGAATCTATAAAAAATTACAGGTAAAGAATGATGTTGAACTGATTCGTCTTATTGATAAATTTAAGCGTGTTTAATCTTTAAAGGTTAGTTAGCTTTAACTAAATAGCAATAATTATTTTTCATTCTAAGTTAATAAAAATATAAAAAATATGGGAATTTTTGTAAAAAATTACGGTAAAACGCAATTAACACCAAAACAGATTATGAGAGATCCTGTACTATTTTTAGCCTTTGGTTTTGGCTCTGGTTTAGTAAAAAAAGCACCAGGAACAATGGGAACTGTTGCTGCTATTCCTGTTTATTTATTAGTAGCTCAATTTAATTTTTGGCTTTTTAGCTTACTCACCTTAATCATAACTATTGTTGGTATTTGGATTTGTGATGTTGCGGCAAAAAAATTAGACGCGCATGATTTTGGCGGTATTGTTTGGGATGAAATTGCAGGTTATTTAATTACAATGTGGTTTACCGTTGCTTTTATACCCTTTTCATGGCCAGCGATTGTTGTAGGGTTTATATTATTTAGAGTTTTTGATATTTTTAAACCACAACCTATTCAATGGGTTGATAGCAAAATAGAAGGTGGTTTAGGAATTATGCTAGATGATGTAATTGCTGGTATTTTTGCAGGTATTATTTTGTATGTTATTTTCCAAGTGTTTTAATTGTTTTGTGATTTTAGCCTTAAATATTTTAATAATTTGCGCTAAATAGCTCTAAACTGAACGCAAGGGTTGCGTATTTTTAATAAAAAAACAGCATTTGTTGCCAAGTAGTCCATAATAGCTTATTTTTTTATTTTTATAACAGCTTGTATTTATTATCTATATTTAATAAAAAATCATATTTCATTAATAATTTAAATTTTTAATAGGCATCTGGTTTTTTATGATTTAAACTGAACACCAGCTTAACGAACCAGGAAGTAGGTTTAAACCTGCTAATAAGGATAAAGCGACCTTTAGGAAATAATAATAATAATTTTAAAGGTTATAATAATTATAATAAGTAACCGCTGATATTAAGCTGTAATAGTAGCAGTCGCGTATAACACAATAATAATAATACTGAACGCAAGCCCGCTTTACGCGGGCTTTTTATTGCTTAATAGAAACCTAAATTTTAAAATGTTTTCGCATTATTAGTTTTTTTAGATATATTTATACCATTTTGAAAATTAATTTTTCAAGTTTCATTATGTTCTTTATATCCATTTTTTAGTAGTTAGCGTAAAATAATGTGCTTAATAGTCTGTCTTATATGGGGAAAACCGATGAAACAAATTTTAATAATTACTATTTTACTTTATTCTGGACTTTTGTCTGCAGCCAATAATAAAAATGAAAATGAAAATGAATGGCAAGGTACAGTGTTAACTGAGGAAGTAATTAAAAAAATTCAACTTTCACAACGCCATTACAAAGAATGTGTTATTAAAGAGATGCAAAAACCAGCTTATAGTCAGCAAAAAATTCGTCATGCAACTGATGAAATTATTAAACAATGTGAAGCTAAATTAGCAAAAATGCGTCAAGTTTATATTAATGTTAACGTGCCAGAAATTATTGCTGATAGACATTTGAAAAAAATGCGAATTCAAACGACTCGTAAATTATTAAAAGAATTAATGTTTAGAGAAGCCTCTAAAAAAGCAGGTCAATAACTTATGCAGTCTATTTATACGATTGATTTATCCATAAAACCAACGATATTTGATTTATGGCATGTTTGTCTTGCAGGAACGGTGATAGTGTTAGCATTAACACTTATTATAGTGTTAATTTTATGGGTTATTTCCTTAAGCCGATCTAAAAAACCAAGCTTAATTGATACAGTTGAGAGTTTAAAACCCGAAATTCAAATAGTCGAGAAAATTGTTGAAGTTGAAAAAATTGTTGAAGCTCCTGCTCCTAAGCCTATTATTTTAACAGAAGCTACTCCTGATGCGGCTTTACAACTATTAAGCTTATTACAAAAAGAATCACGGTTTATTGATTTTATTAAAGAAGATATTACTGCTTACAATGATGCTGATGTTGGCGTTGCAGCACGTGTGGTTCATGAGGGCTGTAATAAAGCGATTGATGAGTATTTCAGCTTGGATACAGTACGTGATGAGCAAGAAGGGAGTAAAATTACCTTGCAAAAAGGCTTTGACGCATCCAAAATTCGTTTAACAGGTAATATTGTCGGTCATGCCCCGTTTACAGGGGAATTAGTTCATAAAGGTTGGCAGGTGACAGAAGTACGTTTACCTAAATTAACCACTGGTCATAATGCAAAAATTATTGCCGCAGCCGAGGTAGAGTTATGAAAATGAAAGGTTTATTTGGACATGCTAAAGAAAAACAAGAACAGCCTGAAACAGTTACTGAAGAGGGTGATTCATCTATTGAAAAGATAACGGAAGCTGATATTGAGATTATTGAGGATGAAAAAATAGTGGAAGAAATAATTTTAAGTGATGGTGAACCACGTTTTTCAGTGGGAATAGATTTAGGAACAACACATTGTGTTTTATCTTATGTTGATTTATCCAAGACTAATGATGACCATATTGAACAGCAGGTAATGGCGATTCCACAACTTAGCTCACCGGGTGTGGTTGAAGATAAAAATCAATTACCTTCATTTATGTATTTAGCTCATGAGGATGAAATCACTGATGATGATAAAACGTTGCCGTGGACGACTAAACCTGACTATTTAGTAGGGGAAATCGCACTAAATATGGGCGCGAAAACCCCGATTCGTTTAGTTGCCAGTGCAAAAAGTTGGTTGTGTCATGCAGGCGTTGATTGTAAAAAACCGATTTTACCCACAGAAGCTCCTAATGAAATTGAGCGGGTTTCTCCATTTCAGGTAACCGTAGCTTATTTACAACATTTACAAGATGCTTGGAAAGCCCAATACCCTGATTCGATTTTAGCAGAACAAGATGTCACTATTACCGTGCCAGCTTCTTTTGATCCTTCCGCACGAGAATTAACGGTAGAGGCTGCGCGTAAAGTAGGTTTAAAGCAAGCGGTTTTATTGGAAGAACCACAAGCGGCGTTATATAGTTGGATAGAAAAAAGTGAAGGTGATTGGCGTAATCATGTCAATATCGGTGATATTCTTTTAGTTATTGATGTGGGCGGAGGTACAACTGATTTATCATTAATAGCGGTGACTGAGCAAGAAGGTAATTTAGAATTAACCCGGATTGCCGTGGGCGATCATATTCTTCTTGGGGGTGATAACATGGATTTAGCCCTCGCCTATACTGTAAAAGCTAAAATTGAAAAAGATGGGCAACGATTACAACCGTGGCAAATTCAAGCTTTAACCCATAGTTGTCGTGATGCTAAAGAGAAGATTTTTAATGATATGGCTATTGATAGTATTCCATTAGTAGTTGCTAGTCGAGGCTCATCATTAGTTGGAGGAACATTACGTAGTGAATTAACCCGTGAAGATGTTGAGCGAGTATTAGTTGAAGGATTTTTACCCAAGGTTCAGGCGACAGATAGACCTGTTAGCCGTCCTCGTGTTGGATTACGAACGGTAGGATTACCTTATGCACAAGATGTAGGTATCACACGGCATTTGGCGGCTTTTCTGGCTAAACAATTATCATCTATTGATGATTTGAAGGATATATCATTACCTGAAGATGCGAGTTTTTTACATCCAACAGCGGTGTTATTCAATGGTGGGGTTCTCAAAGCCGAGGTTTTAGCCGAACGGTTAATGAGTGTGTTAAATAATTGGTTAGTATCAGAAAATGCTCCAGAAGCCAGATTATTAGACGGTGCGGATTTAGATCTAGCTGTTGCTCGAGGTGCGGCGTACTATGGGTTTGTTCGTCAAGGTAAAGGAGTTAGAATCAAAGGGGGAACGGCGGCCTCTTATTATGTGGGTATTGAAAGTGCAATGCCTGCTATTCCAGGAATACCCACAGAAATTCAAGCCTTATGTATCGCACCTTTTGGTATGGAAGAAGGGACTGAAGCTTTATTGCCTGATGATGAGTTTGGTTTAGTGATTGGTGAACCAGTACGATTTCGTTTTTTTGGGTCGAATAATCGTCGTGAGGACTTAGTGGGAACTCGGCTTGATTATTGGGGTGATGAAGAGTTAGATGAATTAGATGAAATTGAAATTACTTTACCAGAAGATGGGCATAAGGTAGGTGAGGTTATCCCTGTTCATTTACGCGCAGTAGTTACCGAGGTTGGAACGTTGGAGCTTCATGCAGATTCTCAACGTGATGGGGCGAGTTGGAAAATTGAATTTGATGTTAGGGCTGGAGATGAAAATCAATAGCTTGGGTTTTAGGAGTTGTTATTTTTTTAAATGAACATTAGAGTTTAAAAACAAGATTCAAAAATATGTATAAGTTAATAATTACTCTATTCTCATTTTTTTTGGAATTACTGATTTCCTTAGTGATAATAGGGTAGATCAAAAAATTTACGAATTATTTGATAAAGATTACTACGATCCTGCACCTCAAAATTTGAATTTTACAGAAGATTTTCAAGCAGCAGGCATTAGCTTTTTTGGGCATGTAGATATACATTTTTAATATTCCTAGGCAGAATTTGGGAACATAAGCAATAAACTCTAAAAACATTAGTTAGGTGTAAATATATGCAACCTTTTGAATTGCCAGATTTTTATTCGCCTTGGCCAGCACGGCTGAACCCAAACCTAGAAGCTGCCGATATGGCTTTAGCCTGTGCAATAATTTACCCAGATACTTCTATTTCTGAACTTAATATAACTGCTTGCTGGATTGTTTGGGGTACTTATGCTGATGATTATTTACCCGCTCTATTCCACGATTCCCATGCTCTGCGTGGGAATATTAAATCGTAAATCTTTCTAAAATTCAGTCTAGCAACTAGCTAGTCGATGTTTTTGAATACGATATAATAAAGTATCCCTAGAAATACCTAATAAACGTGCAGATTTACTACGGTTACCATTCGTTCGTGTTAAAGCTTGATGAATAAGGTCAGCTTCCACATTTTCCAGTTTTAATCCTAATGTAGGTAATTTAAAAGCCCCTTCTGTGATTGTACTTGGACAAGCACTAAATTCGTAGGGTAAATTTTCAGGTTCAATCGTTCGCCCTGCTAACAAAATACTTAGCCGTTCACAAAGATTACGTAATTCACGAATATTCCCTGGCCATTTATATCCTTGTAGTTTTTTTATCGCATGACGGCTAAATTTAGGCTTATCAAGATTATAAACCGTTGAAAAATAATCAAGAAAATGTTTAATTAAGGCTTCAATATCTTCTTTTCTCTCTTTCAAAGGTGGTAATTCTAGGGGAACAACATTTAATCGAAAAAATAAATCTGGTCTAAATTCACCACGATCAATTTGTTGATTCAAATCCGTATTAGTAGCCGCAATAATACGAGTATTAATTTTATAAGGTCTAATATCGCCAACGGCAAAACATTCACCAGTTTCTAAAAAACGCAATAACTTTGCCTGCATCGCTAATGGCAAAGAATTTATCTCATCTAAAAATAAAGTTCCGCCTTCTGCCGTTTGAAAAATACCTAATTTATTGGTTGTAGCTCCTGTAAACGCCCCTTTTTTATGCCCAAATAATTCTGATTCAATAATTCCCTCAGGTAATGCGGCACAATTTAAGATCACAAATGCTTTATTAACCCGTGAACTTGCTTGTTGAATTGCGGTGGCTAAAACTTCTTTACCTGTACCTGTTTCACCTTTAATTAACACCGTAACGTCAGTAGCAGCAATAATTCTAGCACTGCGTAATAAAGACTCAAACACGGGAGATTTACCAATAATAGCATTGAATTGAGTCATATTAGAAACCTTGTTTATTGATTATTTTAAGTTAGTTAGGCATGTAAACGCATTGGGTTTAACCATGGGAATAAGGCTAAAAGTGCTAGACCTACCAAAAGGCTACCAACTATTTGTTTAAAATGTCGTATTCTAGATAGTTTTGTTAGTATGCTCGTCATTATACCGACTCCTATCACTGCTGGCAAAGTCCCTAATCCAAATGCTAACATAGTTAAACTGCTTTTAAGAACATTACCTGCACTTGCTGACAAGGTTAAAGCGGCATAAACTAAGCCACATGGCAACCAGCCCCAAATCATTCCGAATAGAAGTGCATGTAAGTGAGTTTTAATAGGAATCAGTTGTCGTCCAAAAGGTTCAATTAGTCGCCAAAACCTAGAGCCTAATTTCTCTATATAAGCAAAATGTGGAAACCAACCTGCAATGTAAAACCCCGCACAGATCATAATTGTCGCAGAAAACAATTGTAAAATACGGTTTCCTTGTCCGTCAGTAATCGGTAAATTAAATAAAGCCCCTAATGAACCAACAATTGCACCTGCTAAGGTATAACTACTGATACGACCAATATTGTAAATCAATACAAAGAAAAATAACCGTTTTTGATTATTTCTAATATTAGATGAAAGGCTTAAAGTTAGCGTTCCAATGATCGAACCGCACATTCCTATACAGTGTACACTGCTAAAAACTCCCATTATAAAAGCAACTAAATAAGACGTATTAAAAGCTATATCAAATCCCATAACTTATTTATATTAGCATATCACCCTTTTAATAAACAGTTTAAATCTTTACCATTCTATTAGGAATCTAGGTAAAACATGAACTATGCGACATTTTGTCACATTTATAAAGTGTATTAATTAAGTTATCATGACTAGTTATGACTAACTAAATAGATTTTATCTGTTTTAAAAAATAGAAATGGTAATGAGTATGGCAATAAGTATGAGTGATACTTCAAAGACCTCTCCCAAAATAAAAATTTGGTTATCTGTTTGGTTGTCGTTTATGTTGGTCTTAGTTTCTATGCTCCATATTATCGAATTAAATACAGAGCATTATGTACACCGAAATGAACTTATTCTCATTGAATTTACATTACTCCTCATTGTGATTGCTCTAGTAATTAGCAATTTTATTTTTAGTCTTTATTATCTTATTAACCATAATAAAAAATATCTACAACAATCTTTAACCTGCTTTCTGATTGCGATGACATCTTTTCTTCTTTCTATTCTCATAGATCCAGAAACGATATTACATTCAATTTAGCCTCGTTGCCAATCATGGTAACGTTTTATCCATTTTAATAAGGTTTTAGGTGAGTGCTGGCGTTTCCAAATTCCTGCAACATATTTATTAGCCTCTGCGCGTGTTGGATAAATATGAATCGTGGCTAAAATTTTATTCAAACCAAGATTATATTTCATTGCTAATACAAACTCAGCAATTAAATCTCCTGCATTGTTACCGACAATAGTTACCCCAAGAATTTTATCTTTTTTAGGGATGGTTAAAACCTTTACAAAACCTATTGTTTCACTTTCAGTAATAGCCCTATCTAAGTCATCAAGATGATAAGTACTCACTTCATAACTAATACCTTGTTGTTTAGCTTCTTGCTCATTTAAACCTACTCTAGCAACTTCGGGGTCAGTAAAGGTAGCCCATGGAATCACAGAATAATCAGTTTTGAATTTTTTGAAACAACCAAATAAAGCATTAACCGCTGCATACCATGCTTGATGTGCCGCAGTATGGGTAAATTGATAAGGGCCAGCAACATCACCACAGGCATAAATATTAGGATAATTAGTGGCTTGAAAGTCATTAACAGCAATAGTTTTTCGGGGTGATAATGTTATTTTCATTTCGTCAACACCATAATTTGAAACATTTGCCACTCGTCCAATAGCTAATAAAACTTGGTCAAAAGCAATACGAACAATTTCTCCATGATGATCTGCAATTAGAATTTTTTCTCCTTTTTCAATCACAAATTGTTTTGCCGTATGTTCAACTAAAACCTTAACGCCCTGTTGACGAAATTTAGCGGATATTATTTCTGAAACCTCAATATCTTCACGGCTCATAATTCGAGGTAACATTTCAACTTGTGTGACTTCAATCCCCAAATTAGCAAAAGCTTGGGTTAATTCACAGCCAATAGGTCCACCTCCTAAAACTAACAAACGTTTAGGTTTGACTCGCATTGCCCAAATAGTATCTGAGGTCATATAAGTCACATCGTTTAACCCAGGAATCGGTGGAACAAATGGACGCGCACCTGCGGCAATAACAATTGAACGAGTCGTTATTATTTGACTATCCGTTTTAGTTGTTATCTCAACATGCCAAGGAGAAATAATTTTTGCTTCCCCTGTTATAACTTCAACACCTAACTCGGTATAACGCGCGATTGAATCATGTGGTTCAACGGTTTTAATAACCTGTTGCACTCGTTCCATAATTTGAGCGAAATCAAACTCCACCTCTACTTTTTTTATTCCAAATTTAGCAGATTGAGTTAGATGAGATAAAAATTTAGCCGAATGAATTAATGCTTTTGATGGAACACAGCCAGTATTAAGACAATCTCCTCCCATCTGGTGTTTTTCCACCAGAACCACTTTTGCTTTAACGGCTGCGGCAATATAGGCAGTGACTAATCCAGCAGAACCTCCGCCAATAACAACAAGGTTGGTTGCAAATTTTTTAGGTTTTGGTTTAGTTTTTATTGAGTTAGTCATTTAATTTTTCCTTGCTGATAAAAAAACTATTTTTTTTGCTATTAATGGAAATAGTCCTAATAATATAAAAGAACCTAAGAGTGCAGGGGATAAAATTCCTGATAACGATTCCAATTTTGCTAATTGTGTGCCAGCATTAATGAAAACAATTGTTCCTGCCAGCATTCCTAATTGACTTACCCAATAAAAAGTATGGGTTTTAATTGTGGTTAAGCCCATTAATAAATTAATAATAAAAAAGGGAACAATAGGGACTAAACGTAAGCTAAATAAATAAAAAGCTCCGTCTTTAGCGATACCCTCATCAATAACTCTTAAACGTTCCCCAAATTTATTCTTAACACTATCTCTAAATAAAAATCGTGCAGCTAAAAAAGCAATACTAGCGCCAATGGTTGAAGCAAATGAAACTATTAATGTTCCCATCCATAAACCAAAAATACCGCCACCAGCTAACGTTAATATTGCTGCACCAGGTAATGATAGTGCGGTTGTGGTAATGTAAATTAGCATATAAACAGCGATAGTAATCATGGGGTTTTCCCTATTATATGTTAGCATTATTTCCTGTTTTGATTTTAGAGTCTCTAGGTTTAAATAGTGTTGTAAATCAAAAATAAAAAACATCCCCACTAAAATAGTAATGAAAATTAATAAAATAATTCGTGATTTCTTCATCTTTTTTCCTCAATAAGTTTATGTATATTGCCATTAAAATGCCAGTTATAATTATCATCCAAGGAAATCTCTTTTCCATCAATACTGCCAGCATGTTTACTTCAAACAGGGATTAATAGATTACCAATGTCTTTTATAACAAAATAATTCTTTTTAATCTTGCCAAGCATTCGATGTATATTTTTTACCATTCCTAGGCATAATCCACATTTGATACATAGAAATAACCCAAGTGTAAGCGGAAAGTATTGAGTAACTAATCCCACTTATCATAGTTATCCAGGCAAATTCTGGGCTGATTTTTGTCAACCACCATGAAAAAATATCAAATATTAAACAAAAGAAAGGTAAGCTAATAACTAACGCTTTTACCAAACGATTAATACCAATGCTTAAACTAAAAATTAAGCCATTAAAGAAAAAGATAAACGCTATCGCAAAAATATGAATATGAGAAACACGCGCGAGTGTAGAGGTTGAAACCCCATTGTCATGACCTGCAACGGCTTGAACTTCACTTAATTGGGTAAAATTAGGTAAACCGGGGATAGTGCTATGACATGAGATGCAGCGGGTGTCAAAAATATTTTTTATCTCACCTTTCCATTCTGTTTCTAGCGCACCATTACGCGCCCATTTTATAATTTTTATCCGTTCTTCTTGAGGGGCTTTGTCTTTCATTGAACCATTTAATTTGGTTTCTATTTTGCTATTGTTTGGATCGCCATGATAACTGTAAACAATATCATCAATCGAAAGTCCTAATTTCCCGTCTGCCATTCCATGAGTCATTAATAACTGTGCGCTGGCAAGTATCGCTCCAAAACCAATAACAATCAGGTAGCTACTGAATAATGCTTTTAAGCTTAAACCTAAGCTTGGTAAATTAATCCAGCTTTGTTCCTTTGTATTTTTCATTTATTAAACCTGTAAGGTGTTTTTAAGTGCATAAGATCGTGTTAAATTTAATACACATTTATCATTTATAGTACATGGATGCTAAAGCCATGATTTCTATTTCTTCAAACGTAATATTTTTTATATAAAATTGGTTTTCATTTAGACTGCGGCTAATAGTCGCAGCTTTAGTTAAATACTTTTAAATCTTTAAGCGTTTATGATATAACTTACCCCAATTTACATTATTTTTCTTCTTACCTAGTTACAATTTTATTATATGTCCCTTTTTTACCACTCTGCAAAAACCTCTATTGCACTCATAATTGGGGTACTTTCTTTTCCCTGCTTTTCAGAACCATTAGATGATGCTATCCGTATAAACCAAGCGACCCAAGAAGCGGCGGAAGATTCGCAAAAAAAAATTGATACCTTGAGTCAACAAACAGGCTCATTATTAGAACAATATCGCTTTGCAATACGGCAAACTAAAAACCTGAAAATTCAAAGCAAACACTTACAACAGGTTTTAGAAAACCAGCAGCATGAAAAAATATCACTACAAAAACAACTAAAAACCATTGTTGTTACTCAAAATGAAATTACCCCACTAATTTTGCGAATGCTGACTAATTTAGAAGCCTTTATTGCTTTAGATTTACCCTTTCTTCCAGAAGAACGTAATCAACGTTTAACTAAATTAAAAGCGATGATGATAAGAGCTGATGTTAGCAAAGCTGAAAAATTCCGCCGTATTATCGAGGCATATCAAATTGAAAATGAATATGGAAATACCATTGAAGCTTATAAAGATGAAATTGATTTAAATGGTATAAAAAGCCCCGTTGATTTTTTACGACTTGGGAGAGTTGCACTTTATTATCAACGATTAGATGGCAGCGAAACAGGTTTTTGGAATAAAAAAGAAAAACACTGGCAAAGCCTTTCCGATAGTTACCGTAATGAAATCTACAATGGTTTACGCATTGCACGAAAAGAATCCGCCCCAGATTTATTAACCTTACCTATTTCAGCAGCAGAGGAAGGGAAATGAAATGAAAATGAAAATGAAAATAATTATAATTACTTTATTAATGGTTTTACCTTTTCAAATTACCTTGGCAGAATATTTAGATTTAACTCAATTACTCAGTGAAACTCAAAAACTCCAAGGAATTGAGGGGAAAATAAATCAACAGCGTGAAGCCGCGTTTTTAGCTGATAATGAGAAACAGCAGGCTTTATTAAAAACTGCTCAACAAGCTTTAGAAACATACACACTATCAACTAATAAAATAAAAACCCAAGTTAAAAATAATGAAAATGAATTAGCTTTATTACAAACATTATTAACAGAAAATAGCGGTGATTTAACGGGGTTATTTGTTGTTGCTAAACAAGTAGCGGGAGATTTAAAAATTAATTTAGATAATTCTTTAATTTCGGCACAATTTCCACAAAGAAGTTTGCTTTTAAGTGAAATTGCTAATAGTAAAAAAATATTAACTATAGATCAATTGGAATCTCTATGGATTACTTTGCAACAAGAAATGACCGAATCAGGGAAAATTGTTTATTTTACGACGGAAGTATTAAATTCAGCAGGTACACCGCAGCAGAGTAAAGTTATTCGTATTGGTAATTTTAATGCGTTTGCAAACGGTCAATATCTTCGCTATTTACCAGAAACAGGAAAACTTGTTACTTTAGCCCGTCAGCCTGAAGGTAAGTATTTAGGAATGGCAGAAAATATGTCTGAAGTCAGTACTGGACAGGTAGATATAGGTATTGATCCAACACGGGGAGTGATTTTAAGTATGCTGATTCAAGCCCCTGATAGCATTGAACGGATAAAACAAGGTGGCGTTATTGGTTATATTATTTTAATAATGGGTGGGTTAGGGTTTATCTACGCTTTATTTAGACTAATCACCTTATCATTGACTGCTAAAAAAATGAATCTGCAATTAGAACAAGAGATTGCTAATGATGATAATCCTTTGGGACGTGTATTTATTGCTACTCAAAAAAACGAGGAAATTAATATAGAAAATGGCAATTTAGAATTAATTTTAGATGAAGCGATTACCCGTGAAATTCCAGAATTAGAAAAAGGGCTACCGATGATAAAACTATTAGCTGCCGTCGCGCCTTTATTAGGATTATTAGGCACAGTCACAGGGATGATTGCCACCTTTCAATCAATTAGTCTATTTGGTACAGGTGACCCTAAATTAATGGCAAATGGGATTTCACAAGCGTTAGTCACCACCATGCTTGGGTTGTGTATTGCTATTCCTTTATTATTTTTACATAGCATTGTTGCAGCACGTAGTCGAACACTCATTCAAATATTAGATGAGCAAACCGCAGGTTTATTATCTAAACGGTTAGAAAAATAATGAATTCTTTCATCAATTTTTTTGATGCCATTAATAATTTTTTACAAATGGGTGGCACATTATTATGGGTTATTCTTTTTGTTTCCATCTTGTTATGGACACTGATTGCTGAACGACTATTATTTTTTAAATTTTACTATCCGCAATTACATTTAGACTGGTTAAATAGTTGGGAAGAACGGAGTGATAAAACTTCAAAAACTGCTTTATTTATTCGAGAAGCAATAATTTCTCAAGCGAAAATTAACATGACAAAAACCTTGCCAATTATAAAAATGTTAATTGCTTTATGCCCATTGTTAGGGCTATTAGGGACGGTAACTGGAATGATTCACGTCTTTGATGTTCTAGCGATTACAGGAACAGGAAATGCACGAGCAATGGCTTCGGGAATTTCTCAGGCAACCGTTCCTACTATGGCGGGGATGGTGATTGCTATTTCTGGGCTTTATTTTAATAAGCTCATTGAAGAACGTGTAAGTAATGAAACGCATCGCCTTGCCGATTTATTAAGATACCATTAGACTTTTATACTAAATTATATATTATGCGTCATCGATCTAACCGCTCCACTACAGAACAAACTGCCGATATAGATATGACCCCGATGCTTGACATCGTTTTCATCATGTTAATTTTTTTTATCGTCACCACCTCATTCGTTAAAGAATCTGGGATAGATGTTAATCGTCCTACAGCAGAAACTGCAACACGTAAAGAAAATGCCAATATTATTATAGGGATAAAAGCTAATGGTAATGTATGGGTCGATAAACATCTCACTGATATTCGAGCAGTAAGGGCAAATATTGCTCGGCTACATGCAGAAAATCCAATGGGTGCGGTGATTATTGCCGCTGATAAAGAATCAAAAACTAAAGTGTTGATTCAAGTAATGGATCAAGTTCGATTAGCAGGGGTGATGAATGCTTCTATTGCCACGGACACAGATTAATGTTTGCATTTTTTTTAGGTATTATGGTTTCATTAGGGTTATTTGGCTCAATGCAGGCAATGATTAGTAATAATCAACAGCCTTTAAATAAATCTCCAACCATACAAATGACAGAATTTATTAAGCTTAAAAAACTTAATAATGAGATTGAAAGCAAACGTGAACCGCCTAAAGAAGAGCCGCCCCCGCCTCCACCTCCACCGCCTCAACAGCAACAACCTATTGAGCAAAAACCATTACCTGAAATGGAAATACCAGAGTTGGATATTCCTCAACCTGAATTATTAACTAGTTCAGATGTACAGCTTGCTGTGGTAAAAAAAATAAAACCTAAGTCAAAAATAAAACCTAAAGTCAAAGTACAGAGAATAACAACCACACCTAAAATTGTTTCACCAGTAACAACTGTTAAAGCAGTAGTTAAGCAACCTGTTAAAGTTGTGGTTAAAAAGCCTGCTAAGATTGCCGCGCCTAAAATGTCGAACAAGGTGTATTCAAATGTACAACAAACTTCTGGTAAACCACCAAAATACCCAAGACGTGCATTAAGACGAAAACAAAAAGGTTGGGTTAAAGTACAGTTTATTATTACAGCGAGTGGTAAAGTTAAAAGTCCTTTCGTGGTGTCATCTAAACCGAGTGGTGT
>DAOUSN010000005.1 GCA_030627205.1 Methylococcaceae bacterium | reverse complement strand
TTATTTTAATTTTGGATGCTCACAAGGGAATTTTACAATTAATTAGACGAATTATTGACTATATATCAGTAACTATAGAAGCCGTTAGAGATGGGCGTTATATGCCGAGGAGATTAAAAAATATCAAGAATGATATTCATTTTACAGCATATAAAAGTTCTTTATGATTAATAGGTTACGCTTAACTTACTGGCATTGACACTTGTATCTTAGATTCCAGTGTCAATTTAGTTAAATAAATGGCACTATCCAATGACGGTTGGATGAGAGGTAGAGACACTGTAAGTACCCTTAATTAGAAAAATCGTTGGTCAGATTAATGCCTACCTCTCTTTAATAACGCCTTCAAATGCGAACAGTATCTGACCCTTTGTTCATTACGCGAAGGAAGGTTGTCCTAAAATAACCACTAAGTCGGTATATTGAAAGCCTTTCTCCTTTAAATCTAAAGTATCCACATAAGCATCAATAGCTCGTACTGTATTATTTTGACTCACATAATCATCAATTCGTGGAGGCAATAACATTTCTTGCTCTCTATTTAAACTGACTTGGTAACGACGAGAAACCATAGTAAAATCCTAAATTATTTTGTGGATGGTTTATTTGCTATATATCGCATAAGATTGGTGAATAGTTTCACAGTCTCTGGAGCTTGGGAACGAGAAAAAGACAAACAAGAAATTGCAATTTTATAGTTAGACTATAATTAATATTTTTATTAAAACTACTCAATGTCAGAAGAACAAAAGAAATTACTTGAACAGCAGCTTTGGAATATCGCCAATGAACTCCGAGGAAAGATGGATGCGGATGAATTTCGTGATTACATTTTGGGCTTTATTTTCTACAAATATCTTTCTGAAAAGATGATGATTTATGCAAACAAGATTCTAAAAGAAGACGGTTTGCAGTATGACGCTATCAAGGAAGATAACGAAGAGGGGAGAGAGTACCTTGAAGCGATTAAGGAAGAATCTATTGATAAATTAGGTTACTTTTTAAAGCCGTCTGAATTATTCAGTGAAATTGCTAAAAAGGGCAATGCCGAAAGTGAGAACGAGGATCAAAGTAATTTTATTCTTGAAGATTTAACTAAGATTCTCAAAAACATTGAAGCCAGTACGATGGGGACGGCTTCAGAAGATGATTTTGATGATTTATTTTCTGATTTAGATTTAACTTCACAAAAACCGGGTAAAACTGCAACCGCTAAAAACACCTTAATTTCTAAAGTATTAAGTCATTTAGATGTAATAGATTTTAGTCTTGATGATCCTAAAGCGGATGTTTTAGGGGATGCTTACGAGTATTTAATTGGGCAATTTGCAAGTGGGGCAGGGAAGAAAGCAGGGGAATTTTATACGCCACAACAAGTTTCAACGGTGTTGGCTAAAATTGTGACCACGGGTAAAACGCGTTTAAAATCGGTTTATGATCCTACTTGTGGTTCAGGTTCATTATTGCTCAGGGTTAAAAGAGAGGTTCAGGATGTTAACGTGTTTTACGGACAAGAATTAAATAATACTACTTACAACCTTGCAAGAATGAATATGATTTTGCACGGGGTTCATTATCAAAAGTTTGATATTAAGCAGGAAGACACGCTTGAACATCCACAACACTTAGGGCAAGAATTTGAAGCCATTGTAGCGAATCCGCCTTTTTCAGCGCATTGGTCGGCTAATCAACTTTTTATGGGCGATGAGCGTTTTAGTCAATATGGCAAGTTAGCCCCAAAAACCAAAGCGGATTTTGCTTTTGTGCAACACATGATTTCACAGCTTGCTGAAAATGGAATTATGGCAGTGGTGTTACCGCATGGAGTTTTATTTAGGGGAAGTAGCGAGGGGCATATTAGAAAATATTTAATTGAAGATAGAAATTATCTTGACGCGGTGATTGGTTTACCCGCTAATATTTTTTATGGGACTTCGATACCCACGTGTATTTTAGTGTTTAAAAAGTGTCGTGAGCATAACGAAGATGTTTTATTTATTGATTCTAGTCAGCATTTTGAAAAAAAGAAGAATCAAAATTATTTAAGAAATCAGGATATTGATAAGCTTATTCACACGTTTCAGCAACGAATTGTTGAGGATAAATACAGTTATTGTGCCAGTTTAGAAGAGGTTAAGGAAAATGACTACAATTTAAATATTCCGCGTTATGTCGATACTTTTGAGGAAGAAGAGCCAATTGATTTGCAAGCGGTCGCCAGTGAGTTGGTTGGATTAGATAAGGAAATAATTAAAACCAACAATAATATTTTAGATTTTTGTAAACAACTTAATATTTCAACCCCTTTTTAAGGAGCTGTAAAATGTATAACCAGCGACTTAATTTAACCGCCTTTAATAAAGCGATTTCGTCATTGGGTGAGGCATTACGAGAGTACGAAAAAGACAAAACCAACACTTTTGTGAGGGATCTTTGTATTCAACGATTTGAATATAGTTATGAAATGTCAAAAATTTTTTTAATGCGCTATTTAAAAAGTATTTCTGATGACCCGATGGAAATAGAACGAGAGAAGTTATCTAACATAATTCGGTACGCTTATAAAATCGGCATCGTTAAGCATAGTTGGGATGAGTGGGATATTTACAGGGAAAACAAAAATAACACTGCTCATGGTTATGATGAAGGAGTTGCTATTGAGATTGTGGAGCAATTACCCGCTTTTTATCATGAAATTTTATTTTTATCTGAAAGTATAAAAGCGAGTAATGAAAAATAATATGGATAATATAAAAAAAGTGCCTGTGTTGAGGTTTCCTGAGTTTTTGGGGGATTGGGAAGTTAAGAAACTTGGAAAATTAGCCAGTTTTATAAAAGATGGAACTCATGGCACACATCAAGACGCTATAGATAGTGAATACTACTTATTAAGTGCTAAAAATATAAATAGAGGTAAAATATTTTATGATAATTCTGATAGAAAAATATCTAAATTAGAATTTGATTTAATTTATAAAAATTATTCTTTAAAAGATGGTGATATTTTATTAACAGTAGTAGGTTCTATTGGTCGTGTAGCAATATATTCATTAGAATTTAGTAAAGTAGCATTTCAAAGAAGTGTAGCATTTTTTAGATTTGATAACGAAAATAGTAGTTTCATAGCACAGCTTTTTACCGCTACTGATTTTCAAAAATCCTTATTAACAAAACAAGTTGTTTCTGCTCAAGCAGGTGTATATTTAGGCGATTTAGCAAAAATTCAAATTAAAATACCTTTACATCAAGAACAACAAAAAATCGCCGATTTTTTAACCCAAATCGACAGCAAAATAGAGCAGTTAAGCAAGAAAAAACAGCTTTTAGAACGCTATAAAAAAGGGGTGATGCAAAATATTTTTTCTCAAGAGTTGAGATTTAAAGACGACAACGGCAATGCTTACCCTGATTGGGAAATTAAAAGGTTGGGGGATGTTACAAAAATTTATGATGGTACTCATATGA
The DNA here is from genome assembly GCA_030627205.1 of Methylococcaceae bacterium. Classification (GTDB taxonomy): domain Bacteria; phylum Pseudomonadota; class Gammaproteobacteria; order Methylococcales; family Methylomonadaceae; genus WTBX01. The sequence goes on along the minus strand of DAOUSN010000005.1, from coordinate 82,393 downwards.
CTCCTGATTATAAAAAAGAGGGAATACCTTTTTATAGTGTTGAACATTTAACCAGTAATAATTTTTTTAATACAAAATTTATTTCTAAAGAGGTTTTTGAAAAAGAAAATAAAAGGGTAAAACTGGAAAAAGGTGATATTTTGATGACTAAAATAGGAGATATTGGAACATCAAAATATATTAATTGGGATGTTAATGCTTCATTTTATGTAAGTCTTGCCTTAATAAAAAAAACAGAAATTAATAATACTTTATTTATTAATCAGTATATTAAATCTTCACTTTTTCAAAAGGAATTACATAAAAGGATTATTCATGTTGCATTCCCTAAAAAAATAAATTTAGGTGAAATTAGTCATTGTTTAATAAATTTCCCTTGTCTTGAAGAACAAACTAAAATCGCCAACTTCCTAACCGAACTCGACCAAAAAATAAGCCTCGTAGAAAAACAACTCAACGGCACAAAGAAATATAAAAAAGGACTGCTACAAAAGATGTTCGTTTAACCTAATCGCTATTTTTTTGTTGCGTCACGATATTTTTCCATATCAACAATACGTTGTTTGACAATACGGTCAATTTCTTTATTACGGTTTGATACTGTACCTTTCCAACCGTAATTCGGATTGAGTTTATAACCTGTGGTTGTGCCAGATTTTACTTTTAAAATAATGCCTTTATTGACTAATAATCGCATTGCACGGCTGACATGAGTTTTTTGCATATCCAATTTTTTAGCCAACTCAACTTGCTTGATATGAATATAATTTTCAAATTCCAAATTTCCCATTAAAAGCAGCATCACTTTTAAAGTTTCACCTGTCATATCCTTGTCAGTTGCTATAATTTCTAATGAATCTTGAAAGGTCATCATCCACCTGTTACCTGTAATTTTAGGCTTAGGATACGCCACATAAACAAAAAATCCTTCTTTTTTATCGCCTGTTTTTTCATTAACAATCTGTACTTTGTCATATTTATCCATACTGTTCTCGCTTTTATGGCATTAAATTTGCTATATTTTAAAAAGTTACCATATACGGTAATCAAGTTACCATTAATGGTAACTTTTAGCAAATCTAAGCCACGAATAGCAAGGCTTCCATAGCGTGGTTTATGTTATGTAATATATACTTACTCAACGGCACAAAATGTAATTTGATGGTCTGTATGAATAGTAATACTAAGGGAGATCTTAAAATATAAATAAAATCATTGGGTTACAGAGTAGACATGTAACACCTTGGGAAGTTACATGTATGAACATCCCAATGCAATTTTTTACTTTTCCGCATCGCTTTATCCGTTTTTTGCCAATACAAGGTAACTATCCCATGCTTTAGGCGCAAAAATAAGCTTCATTCTATTAAATTTCGCTCTATACCTTTCCCTGTTTCAAGTGATTCAATTGACTCAAGTAAATTTCGAGCATTAGCAGGTGAACAAAGTAAATAAGCAGTTTCTTCCAATGCGTGATAATCCTCCAAAGAAAGCATAACCACAGGTGTTTCACGTTTTCGGGTAATAATAATGGGCGCGTGGTCATTGCAAACCTGCTTCATTGTTTTTGATAAATTTGCGCGAATAGCCGTATAGCTTATCGTATCCATAAAAACCTCTTTACTAATAAGTACAGATAAATGTACCTCGTAGTATAATCTTAGATAATAAAAAATCAAGTGTGTTTGATATAAATTACCATCACCAAATATAAACTTTGACCTTAGCCAAACTTTAAAAATGACGCAAGATATTCGCTGGATACAACGCTTTAATAACTTTTTAAAAGCCTTTGCTCAATTAACTAAGTTTATGGCTAGAGATAGTTTAAATGAACTGGAAGAACAAGGCTTAATTCAATCTTTTGAATACAATCATGAATTAGCTTGGAAAACCCAAAAAGACTTTTTAGAATATCGGGGCGTTATAAATTTATATGGTTCAAAAGATGTGACCAGAGAGGCATTTAAGGTGGGTTTAATTACCGAGTCTGAACTATGGATGGAAATGATTAAAGACCGTAATTTAAGCTCTCATACCTACCATGAAGAAACAACCCAAAAAATCATTAATCATATTATTGATGATTATTATTCAGAATTTGCAGCACTTATTGAAACCTTAAAAAAACATCGTGATGAATCTTTCTGAACAATCAGGCTTAAACCCTGACACTGTGTTAAAAATTCAAACCGCTTTAGCTCAATTTGATGCGATTGAAAGCGTGGTTTTATATGGCTCACGCGCCAAAGGTAATTATAAAAATGGCTCTGATATTGATTTAAGTATTAAAACCATCGAAAAACCTGCTAAAAATTTATTATCTCAGGTCATGGATGCCATAGAGGATTTAGAGCTTATTTACGGCTTTGATATTTCTTTATTTTCCCCTCTTAATAATGCTGATTTAATCAAACATATTAACCATATAGGCATTGAATTTTATAATAAAAACTTGTTTAAAAAACAACAACAAAAACAAATGCAGCAAAAAAATTATGCAAAACAAGTTAGTCAATCAGAACAAGCCTTAGAAGATAATCTGGTTAAACAACTGGTTTCACTCGGTCACAACTTGGTAAAAATCAAAGACGAAAAAGATCTACTGGCTAATTTAAAAATTCAACTAGAAAAACATAATCGCTTAACCTTAACCGATGGCGAATTTTCTAAAGTCCTAAACCACTTGAACAAAGGCAATGTATTTGAAAGGGCGAAAATTCTCAGAGATAAAATGCACCTTGAAAAAGAAAACGGTGATTCGGTCTATCTTGAATTTATCAACCAAGATCACTGGTGTAAAAATCAATTTCAAGTCACCCAACAAGTGACCATGGAAGGAAGCTATAAAAACCGCTACGATGTTACTCTGCTTATAAACGGTTTGCCATTGGTACAAATTGAACTGAAAAGAAGAGGGCTAGAACTCAAAGAAGCCTTTAATCAAATCAACCGTTATCAAAAACATTCTTATTTCGCAGGTTCAGCTCTCTTCAATTATATTCAGTTATTTATTATCAGTAATGGGGTCAATACCAAGTATTATACCAATAACCGCTACCAGTCCTTTAAACAAACTTTTTTCTGGGCGGATGAACACAATAAAAATATCACAGGGTTAGAAGAATTTGCCGATGATTTTTTAGAAAAATGCCACATTGCCAAGATGATTACAAAATACATCGTTTTGAACGCAACTCAAAAAATTTTAATGGCACTTAGACCGTATCAATATTATGCAACGGAAGCTATTATAAACCGCGTAAAAGATACTGATAAAAATGGTTATATTTGGCATACAACAGGTTCAGGAAAAACGCTAACCTCCTTTAAAGTCAGTCAGATTTTAACCAAACTACCCCAAGTACATAAGGTGGTTTTTGTGGTGGATAGAAAAGATCTTGATTATCAAACCACCAAAGAATTTAACGGTTTTTCGGATGGTTCAGTGGATGGTACAGATAATACTATCGCCTTAGTCAAACAATTTTCTGATAATACCAAGCTGATTGTTACCACCATTCAAAAACTAAATACAGCGATTAAAAACCCCAAGTATTTAAGTAAAATGGAAAAACTTAAACATAAAAAAATCGTGTTTATTTTTGATGAATGCCATCGCTCACAATTTGGAGAAACGCATAACCGTATAAAAAACTTTTTTGAAAATCATCAAATGTTTGGTTTTACGGGGACACCGATTTTTGCAGAAAATACCCTAGGCTTAAAAACGACCAAAGACCTATTTCATGATTGTTTGCATAAATATGTAATTACCGATGCGATTAAAGATGAAAATGTTTTAAAGTTTTCTATTGAGTATGTGGGTAGGTATAAGCAAAAAGAAGACAGTCAAAATGAAATAGATATTGAAGTCGAAGATATTGATACTAAAGAGTTATTAGAAAGCCCTGTAAGGCTTGAGAAAATCACCGATTATATTATTGCTAATCATAATCGCAAAACCCATAGTAGAGCCTTTACAGCACTATTTTGTGTGAGTTCTATTGATACCGTAACCCAATATTACGATTTATTTCAGGCTAAAAAACAGGCAGGAAAACATAATTTAAGTGTTGCCACGATTTTTAGCTTTGTAGCCAATGAAAATGATAAGGATGCTAACGGGTTTATTCCTGATGTGGAACTGGAAATAAAAAAAGGGGATGCTTTAAGTTCACATAGTATAGATAAGCTAGATAGCTATATTGCTGATTATAATAAGCTATTCAATACCCGTTATTCAACCAGAGATAGCCACAGTTTTTACAATTACTATCAAGATATAGCTAAAAAAGTTAAAGAGAAAAAAATTGATATTTTGCTAGTGGTGAATATGTTTTTAACGGGCTTTGATAGTCCACCGCTTAACACTTTATATGTCGATAAAAATTTAAAATATCACGGTTTGATTCAGGCTTTTTCAAGAACTAACAGAATATTAGACGAGAAAAAATCACAAGGGAATATTATTTGTTTCCGTAACCTAAAAAAAAATACCGATGATGCGATTACTTTATTTTCTAATAAAGAGGCCAAAGAAACCATTTTAGTAGAGCCTTATGAAAACTATATTGATAAATTTAATCAGGGCTTTGCTGAATTGTTAAAGTTAGCTCCAACGCTTAAAAGTGTGGATGAACTAAGCACTGAAGAGCAAGAGCTTGGTTTTATAAAAGCCTTCAGGGAATTAATGCGGTTAAACAATGTTTTATCCAGTTTTGCAGATTTTAAATTTGCTGATTTAGAGATGACACAGCAAAATTTTGAGGACTACAAAAGTAAATATTTAGACTTATACGATAAAGTTAAAAGTAACCCTGCTAAAGAAAAAGTTTCTATTCTTGATGATGTGGATTTTGAGCTAGAACTTATTCACCGTGATGATGTAAATGTGGCTTATATTTTAAGGTTGCTAGGTAACTTTAAAGATCAAAAACAAGAAGATCGGGAAAAAAATAAAAAAGCGATTATTGATTTATTAACCGGGGATGCCAAGCTGAGAAGTAAAAAATTCCTGATTGAAAAATTCATTAATGAAAATGTTATTGAGCTTAAAGAGGTAGAAAATATTGAAGAAATATTTGAAACCTTTTGGGGTGAAGAAAAACAAAAAGCTTTTGAAGTGCTTTGTGAACAAGAAAACCTGAACCCTGAAAAGTTGCAAGAAATTATCGGGAATTATCTTTATACGACAAGAAAACCGCTCAGGGATGATATTGTAGCGATTCTTAATAATAAGCCTAAGTTACTTGAAAGAAAAAAGATCATTAAGCGAGTGACGGACAAAATAATTGCTTTTATTGATACCTTTATTGATGGGATGGCGGGGAATAATGAAATATAGCCAAAAAGATAAGTTTCCAGGTAAAGACTAAAAATTTCATTAGTATGAAGTTAATTTTAAATAATGCAATTGTTAATCTGCTAGGGGTTGTTAGGTCTACTCAAAATTTATTTACTATGTTGATGTTACCGCAAAATTATTAGTCATAGCCTTGAATTCTAAATTATAAACCCTCATCTTAATCTTCAAATATTCTATTAACGCATCCCGCGTTTAACCTTTAAATACCCTTATATTTTGGAGCTTTAAATCATGAGTAATGAGCAAGAAACCCCCGATTCTCAAAAAGAAATTAACATTGAAGAAGAACAAACAAAACCAGCTGAAGAAGAACAAACAAAACCAGTTGAAGAAGAACAAATAGAGGAAATTAGCGTAAAAGAATTACAAAAACAATTAGCCGAATCTGAAAAAAAAGCCACTGAAAGCTCAGATAAAGCGTTGCGTATTCAAGCAGAAATGGAAAATTTAAAACGCAGAACCCAAAAGGATTTAGAAAATGCTCATAAATTTGCCTTAGAGGGGTTTTCTAAAGAATTAATATCAGTTATTGATAGCTTAGAGTTAGGCGTACAAGCGGTTACTGGTGAAAGTGAAGAAGTGCAAAAATTTAGGGAAGGTTCTGAACTGACATTAAAGCAATTTGAAGCCGCATTTGTAAAATTTAATATTGAAAAAATTAATCCACTAGGAGAAATCTTTAATCCAGAATTGCATCAAGCAATGGTGATGCAACCATCAGTAGAAGCTGAACCTAATACAATCTTAAATGTAGTTCAAAAAGGTTATAGTTTAAATGGTCGTTTAATTCGTCCTGCTATGGTAGTAGTTGCTAAAGCAGAAGACCTATAAACTTGAAATTAGAACAGCTAACCCCATATTGCTAACAACTTTTAATTATTTATATAAACAACTAGTTTGGAGAATTCAATGGCTAAAATGATAGGTATCGACTTAGGAACAACTAATTCATGTGTCGCCGTTTTAGAAAACGGAACAGCACGTGTAATTGAAAATAGTGAAGGTGCAAGAACAACACCATCTATTATCGCTTTTACACCAGATGATGAAGTTTTAGTAGGACAATCCGCTAAACGTCAAGCGGTTACTAACCCTGAAAATACATTATTTGCAATTAAGCGTTTAATTGGGCGTAGATTTAAAGATGATGTGGTACAAAAAGATATTAAAATGGTGCCTTATAACATCATCGAAGCTGAAAATGGTGATGCTTGGGTTGAATGTCATGGTAACAAAATGGCAGCCCCTGAAATATCTTCTCGCGTATTAATGAAATTGAAAAAAGATGCAGAGGCCTTTTTAGGTGAAAAAGTTACAGAAGCCGTTATCACTGTTCCTGCCTATTTTAATGACTCACAACGTCAAGCTACTAAAGATGCTGGACGTATTGCAGGCTTAGATGTTAAACGTATTATTAATGAGCCAACTGCAGCCGCATTAGCATTTGGAATGGACAAGCCTAAAGGTGATACTACGATTGCGGTTTATGATTTAGGCGGAGGTACTTTTGATGTTTCTATTATTGAAATTGCCGAGATTGAAGGTGAACATCAATTTGAAGTATTAGCGACTAATGGAGATACTTTCTTAGGTGGAGAAGATTTTGATTTACGTATTATTGACTTTTTAGCCGATGAATTTAAAAAAGAACAAGGCATTGATTTACATAATGACCCTTTAGCTTTACAACGTTTAAAAGAAGCGGCTGAAAAAGCAAAAATTGAATTATCATCAACAGAACAAACTGATATTAACTTGCCTTATGTCACCGCAGATGCCTCAGGCCCTAAACATTTAAACGTTAAATTAACCCGTGCTAAATTAGAATCTTTAGTTGATGACTTAATTGATCGTACTAAATCCCCTTGTCAAATAGCTTTGAAAGATGCAGGTTTATCTCCCTCTGATATTGATGATGTTATTTTAGTCGGTGGTCAAACACGGATGCCTAAAGTTCAAGAATTAGTTAAAAGTTTTTTTGAGCAAGAGCCTCGTAAAGATGTAAACCCAGATGAAGCCGTTGCTTTAGGGGCAGCAGTTCAAGCGGGTGTTTTAGGTGGCGATGTTACCGATGTATTATTATTAGATGTTACTCCATTATCTTTAGGTATTGAAACAATGGGTGGAGTGATGACTAAATTAATAGAAAAAAATACCACGATTCCAACTAATGCGTCACAAACCTTTTCAACTGCAGACGATAATCAAACTGCGGTAACCGTTCATGTATTACAAGGTGAGCGTGAAGTTGCCTCAGGTAATAAATCATTAGGTCGGTTTGATTTAGCTGATATTCCACCTGCACGTCGTGGTACGCCTCAAATTGAAGTAGCCTTTGATATTGATGCTAATGGTATTTTGAATGTATCAGCAAAAGATAAAGCCACAGGTAAAGAGCAATCTATCATTATTAAAGCCTCTAGCGGTTTATCAGATGAAGAAGTTGATCGTATGGTCAAGGATGCCGAAGCTCATGCTGATGAAGATCGTAAAGTCACAGAATTAGTCACTGCACGTAATAGTGCTGAAGGGATGATTAATGCGACTGAAAAATCAGTTGAAGAATTAGGTGATAAAGTTGATTCTGATGAAAAAGCGGCGATTGATTCTGCGGTAAAAGCCTTAAAAGAAGCCATTAAAGGTGATGATAAGGATGATATTGAAGCAAAGACAACCTCTTTAACTGAATTATCAGGTAAGTTAGCGGAAAAAGTTTATGCTGAACAAGCTGCCGCTGGTGGAGAAGCTCCTGCAAGTAGTGAAGAAGCTTCAAAAGCACCAGATGATGATGCTTTAGATGCTGAGTTTGAAGAAGTTAAAAAAGACTAAAAATATTAATAAACACTAGGGTTGGATTAGTCCAACCCTTTTTTTTAATCAAAATTATGCCATCCAATAAAATCCTTAAAATAAGATAAACCCTTGTGTATTAATGTGCGGTAATTGTTATCTTATTCTTATCTAAATTAAGTGATTGCGTTTTAGGTAGCAATTTTTCATTCGGAGTTGGAATATACTGCAAGGCTAATTCTAAAACTTCATCTATCCATGATACACAATGAATTTCTAAATTTTCTTTAATATTATCAGGAATATCTACTAAATCTTTTTCATTTTCAGATGGAATTAACACCTTAGTAATCCCTCCTCGGTGAGCTGCTAATAACTTTTCTTTTAAACCTCCAATCGGTAAGATTTCACCACGTAAGGTAATTTCTCCAGTCATGGCAACATTGGCTTTTACAGGAATTTTAGTTAATGCCGAAACAATTGCCGTACACATTCCTACACCTGCGCTAGGGCCGTCTTTAGGAGTAGCACCTTCGGGAACATGAATGTGAATATCTTTTGTTTGAAAACTATCATCACTAATGCCCAGTATACTGGCGCGACTTCTAACGACGGTCACCGCTGCTTGAATAGACTCCTTCATCACCTCGCCAAGCTTTCCTGTCGATGATTGTTTTCCTTTACCAGGTATTACCGCTGTTTCTATGGTTAATAGCTCTCCACCTACTTCTGTCCAAGCTAAACCTGTCACTTGACCAATGCGATCATTTTCCTCCGCAACCCCATAATTAAACCGCCTAACTCCTAAATAATCATTTAAATTTGTTTCGGTAATTAAAGTATGTTTAACCTCTTTAGACAATAATAATTTTTTAACTACTTTACGACAAATTTTAGATATTTCTCGTTCCAGACTTCTAACCCCTGCTTCACGCGAATAATAACGAATAATATCTCTAACCGCTGCTGTTGAAATTTCAATTTCAGTTGCTTTTAAGCCATTGTTTTCAATTTGCTTAGGAATTAAGAAACGTAAAGCAATATTAATTTTTTCATCTTCGGTATAACCTGCAAGGCGAATTACTTCCATTCTATCTAATAATGCTGGTGGAATATTCATTGTATTAGCCGTCGCTACAAACATAACATCGGATAAATCAAAATCAACTTCTAAATAATGATCTGCAAACGTATGATTTTGCTCAGGGTCTAATACTTCTAATAAAGCAGATGCTGGATCACCTCTAAAATCAGCTGCCATTTTATCTATTTCATCTAATAAAAACATTGGGTTACGAGTTTTTACTTTAGATAAATTTTGTAAAATCTTACCTGGCATAGAACCAATATAAGTTCGCCTATGACCTCGAATTTCAGCCTCATCTCTAACCCCACCTAACGCCATTCGTACATATTTACGATTAGTTGCATGAGCAATAGACTGACCTAATGAGGTTTTACCTACACCAGGAGGACCTACTAAACAAAGAATAGGGGCTTTAAGTTTTTTAACTCGTTGCTGTACCGCTAAATATTCTAAAATACGCTCTTTAACTTTCTCTAAACCATAGTGTTCTGCTTCCAAAACTGCTTCTGCAATTTTTAAATCATGACGTATTTTAGTTTTTTTCTTCCAAGGAACATTAAGCATCCACTCTAAATAATTACGAATAACCGTAGCTTCTGCTGACATCGGTGACATTAATTTAAGCTTATTTAATTCTGCAATCGCTTTAACTTTAGCATCTTGAGACATTCCAGCTTTGGTGATTTTTTGTTCTAACTCTTCTGCTTCGCTAGTTATACCTTCCAGCTCACCTAATTCTTTATGAATAACTTTTACTTGCTCATTCAAATAATACTCGCGTTGATTTTTTTCCATCTGTTTTTTAACCCGAACACGAATTCTTTTCTCAGTTTCGAGTATATCTAGCTCATTTTCCATTAAGGCCATCAGGGTTTCTAGTCGTTGAACTATATCGCTCAGTTCTAAGATAGTTTGTTTATGTTCTACCTTTAAATTAATATGTGCAGCAATCGTATCAGCAAGACGACCAGGCTCTTTAATGTTTGAGACTAATTTAAAAACTTCAGGAGGAACTTTATTATTTAATTTAACATATTCATCAAATGCACTAAGAGCAGTACGCTGTAAACCTTCTATTTCTTTGTCATCTAGATTTAAGTGTTCTGAAAAATCACTAACGGAAGCTGAAAAAAAACTTTCTGTTTGCTGATAATCATCAATATAACAACGACTGAATCCTTCAACTAAGACTTTAACCGTGCCATCAGGTAATTTTAAAAGTTGCAAAATATTTGCTAACGTTCCAATTTTATATAGATCCTTAGTTTCAGGCTCATCAACTTCAGGTTTTTGTTGAGTTACTAATAAAATTTGTTTATTATCTTTCATCGCAGCTTCAAGTGCGTCAATAGATTTCCCTCGACCAACAAACAAAGGGATGACCATATGCGGATAAACCACAACATCTCTAAGTGGTAATACGGGGAAAAGAGGGGGGTTATTACTTTCAGTCATGTTATTTCCATCTGGGACTTAAAATTTCAAACTGTAGAAAATATGGGGTCAGTTAAAAAAATAGCAAGTTTATTTCAGCTTCCAACTTAAGCTTTCATTAGCTTTTAAAGGAATAATAGTGATGTCATCTGCACCATAACTATTAGGAATTTGCCAATTATATTTCTCTAAGGTAATGGTGGTTTTATTTCTGGCTAAACCATAAAAATCTGCTCCATGAAAACTTGCAAAGGCTTCTAACTTATCTAAAGCCTGTTCCTTTTCAAAAATTTCCGTGTAGAATTCAATGGCTGCAAAAGCAGAATAACAACCTGCACAACCACAACAATTTTCTTTTAAATGACTTAAATGTGGTGCGCTATCTGTGCCTAAAAAAAATTTAGGATTACCACTGGTTGCAGCTTTTACCAATGCAAGTCGATGATGCTCACGTTTAATAATGGGTAAACAATAATAATGTGGTCGAATACCACCTACTAACATAGCATTACGATTAAAATGTAAATGTTGGGGGGTAATCGTTGCCCCAATATTAGCAGGGCTAGATTCAACAAATTGTACCGCTTCTTTTGTAGTCAGATGTTCTAAAACAATTTTCAATTCAGGAAACTGCTTAACTAACGTTATTAAATGTTTTTCAATAAAAATGCGTTCACGATCAAAAATATCACAGGTTTCATCAGTAACTTCACCATGAATTAATAAAGGGACATGATGTTGTTGCATTGCTTCTAAAATTGGATAGATTTTTATTAAATCACTAACCCCAGCATCAGAATTAGTTGTAGCCCCTGCTGGATAAAGTTTAAACGCATAGGTAAATTCACAAGCAGCTACTTGCTTAACATCATCAACAGTTGTTTGGTTGGTTAAATAAAGCGTCATTAAAGGGTCAAATGTAGAATCTTTAGGTAATGCTTGTAAGATTTCATTACGATAATTTAACGCAGAGGTTATTGAGCTAATAGCGGGGTTTAAGTTTGGCATTACAATAGCACGTTTGAATTGACGCGCGCTATGTACAACCACGGTTTTTAAAATTGACCCTGTTCTAAGGTGTAAATGCCAATCATCTGGCTGAGTAATCGTTAACGTATTCATTATATTTATTTTCTAAATTTATAAAATAGGTGGCTATCTTAGCGCAAGGGACTTGAAAATTTCAATAATTGCCCTTATTTCCATTATTATTTTTCGGAGTTTTTTATGCCAATTTATGAGTATCAATGTCAATCATGCGGGCATGAGCATGAAGCATTACAAAAAATGAGTGCGAACCCTTTAACGGATTGTCCTAGTTGTACTGAACCTAAGTTAAAGAAAAAAATATCGGCAACAGGTTTTAGGCTCAAAGGTAACGGTTGGTATGAAACCGACTTTAAAAATAGTTCAAAGAAAAATGTTACCTCTAATGACAACGCTAAACCTACTGATAAAAATAAAGCTGCCACTAGCGGCTGTAAAAAGGGTAACGATAGTAAATAACCAAAACTCTTTGCAAAAAAGAGTATTTTTAGCCTTCAAAATTTAAGAGAAAATTTATGCGTAGCCACAAATGTGGAGAATTAAATACCGCTCATTTAGGTGAGACTGTTGATTTATGTGGATGGGTACACCGTCGTCGTGATCATGGTGGGGTAATTTTTATTGATTTAAGAGATCGTGCTGGATTAGTTCAAATTGTATTTGACCCTGATACTGTAGAAACATTTACCCTTGCTGAAAGTGTTCGTAGTGAATATGTGTTAAAAATACAGGGCAAAGTGCGTAATCGTCCAGAAGGTACGATTAACCCTAATATGGCTACAGGAGAAATTGAAGTTTTAATTCAGCAGATTGAAATTTTAAATAAATCAGAAACTCCACCATTTCCATTAGAAAGTGACCTTGAGGTTAATGAAGATACCCGTTTACGTTATCGGTATATTGATTTACGCCGTGATGAAATGCAGCAAAAAATGCGTTTCCGTCGTGATGTTTCAAGGAATTTGCGTAATTTCTTGGATAAACGTGATTATTTTGAAGTTGAAACCCCTTATTTAACAAAAGCGACACCTGAAGGGGCAAGAGATTATCTTGTACCCAGCCGAACTCATGAAAATGCTTTTTTTGCCTTACCTCAATCACCTCAACTGTATAAACAATTGCTAATGATTGCAGGGATGGATAAATATTATCAAATTGTACGTTGTTTTAGAGATGAAGATTTACGTGCCGATAGACAACCCGAATTTACCCAATTAGATATTGAAACCTCATTTATGGATGAGGATGGAATTATGTCTGACATGGAGGAAATGATTCGAGAAGTTTTTGATAAAAATTTAGGGGTTTCATTACCAGAAGTATTTCCGCGAATCACCTATCATGAATCCATGCGCCGTTTTGGTTCGGATCGCCCTGATTTACGAATTCCATTAGAATTAGTCGATATTGCTGAGGATATGAAAGCGGTTGATTTTAAAGTTTTTTCAGCCCCTGCTAATGATCCAAATGGGCGAGTCGTCGCCATGAGATTACCAGATGGCAATAAATTAAGCCGTAAAGATATTGATGGATTGACTAAATTTGTTGGTATCTATGGAGCAAGAGGTTTAGCTTATATCAAGGTTAATGATCGTCATGCAGGATTAGATGGATTGCAATCACCGATTGTAAAATTTGCCCCTGCTGAAGTGTGGGAAAGTGTATTAGCTAAAACCAAAGCACAAACTGGAGATTTAATTTTCTTTGGTGCAGATAAAATAACAGTTGTTAATGAAGCCATGGGGGCATTGCGCGTCAAACTAGGCTTAGAACATGGTTTAATTCAAGGTAACTGGAAACCCATCTGGGTTGTTGATTTTCCTATGTTTGATTGGGATGATAAATCACAACGCTGGAATGCTATTCATCACCCTTTTACTGCACCTAGCTGCAATGCTGAAGAATTAGAAGTTAATCCAGGAGCGGCATTATCTCGTGCTTATGATTTAGTTTTAAATGGAACGGAAATAGGTGGAGGCTCAATACGGATTCATAAAACTGAAATGCAGTCACTAGTGTTTAAATTATTAGGTATTGGCGAGAAAGAGGCAAAAGAAAAATTTGGCTTTTTATTAGAGGCTTTAAAATATGGTTGTCCGCCTCATGGAGGCATCGCATTTGGTTTAGATAGATTAGTAATGTTAATGACTCATTCAAGCTCTATTCGTGAAGTGATTGCTTTTCCAAAAACACAAACAGCTGCATGTCCATTAGTTAATGCACCAGCTGAAGTCAGTGATAAACAATTACAAGAGCTAGGAATTAAACTGTGTAAAATTAAAGAAGGTTGATATTTTTTATAGGTTGTTTTGCAGAGATGCTAAATATTGCATCTCTGCTATTTGAAATTTAGAATGAATTATAAACTAAATGAATACCCACTAAAGTCAGTAAAAAGATAAAGGCTTCTTTTAAAAGACGTTCATTTATTCTTTTGGTAATTCTTGATCCTATTTGCCCACCAATTAGCACTCCTGGAACAGCCCATAATACCACGCCATAATTTGGATTACCGCCAATAAATAAATGACTTAATACCCCAATACAACTTACACAAAAAGATAAAAATAGACATGTTCCTATTGCGTTGCTCATACTTAATGATAATTTGCTCCGCATAATAGGAATTAACCATTCACTTAAACTAGTACTTAACATCCCGCTGGCAACCGATGCTGGAAAAGTAATCCAGGCGTAACGATAAGCTACCTTCATATCCACTCTTGTTTTACCTAAATCATTATATTTTTGCTCTGAGGAAACAAATAAGAATGCTGTAGTCATGACTAATAAGCCTAATATTAATTGCATTTTATCTGACTCTAGAGAGCTTGCTAGATAAGCTCCACCAATAATTCCAGGAAAAGCAATGTATAAGATTAATCTAGCTAATTTAAAATCAACCCGATGCTGCTTAATACAAGTAAAACTGGCAGATCCCATACCTGCGGTTTGAATCATTAATGAAGTGACTACCGCAATTTCAGGTGAAAGCTTTATCACAATTAAAAAAAATGGCATTAGCAACACACCGCCACCAATACCTACTGAGGAAACAGCTGTTGAAATGATTATCGCCACGGGTAAAACATACCAATATTCAATCATTTGATTTCTCACTCATGCCTTTTAATTGAAAACATTCCGTAAAAAATTTTAAGGTATCAAAATCATCTTGTAACTGTTCTAATTCCCCCAAAATTTCTTTCGTTTTTTCGTTATGATTGAGATCATCTTCAAGTAATTTTCTGACATGACTAATACAGCGTTCTCCTGTATCACTCATATTGCTGGCAATCATAGTTACTTCTTGTAAATTAGTAGACATTTCATTAATCACCCCGCCTAATTGGGATAATTCATTTGCTGAATCTATTTCAATGGTTTGAGTTAAATCACCATCTGAAATCTTTTTTGATAAATCAATCATATGCTGCAATGGACCAGTGATATTTTTAATCAGCATCGTCAGCACAATAATAGTGACATACATAATTATGCCAATCATTAAAATTGCTTTATTCCGCAATTCCTCCATTGGTTCAAAAACCTGTATTTTGCTAAGTTGAGACATTGAAAGTTTTTCAAAATTTTTCAATAAAAGATCTTTTAATTCTGGACTTTGTACATCAAAGACAAACTCAACAGTCACTAACAATGCAGCACAAACAATGAGCATAAAATACATAATCATTGTTCGTTGTAAGTTATCTTTCTTTTTTGAATTCATTCACAATAACCTGAATTAGAATTTTCGTGGTTTTTTATTTTGCATCTATATTAAGTTGATTCAAAACAAAAATGGGTTTAAAGGCTCATCAAGAACGAAATAATCTTGTGATTCCTGTTTTAACTGTAGTGCAAAATGAATTTAACCTTATTAGCAGGTGAAATTTTATCTAATTTTGTAAAATATAACTTAAAATCTCAATAATTTGCTGAGGAGTTTCTGTCACTGCAAGCGCAACTGCATCAATTTCTTTTAATGGATGTATTAGACCTGGTGAATGTAAAGTAATTATAGAAATTCCTTTAGCTGTAGCCAAACCTGCTTCAAATGCTGCATTCCATTGTTTATATTTATCACCAAAACGAATAATAACTAGATTAGAGCGATTAATATTATGAATATTACGCAATGTATTTATTTTTGCAGCTTTATGATCTTTCCAAAAAACATTGTCTTCTGCTCCTAAAATGTTAGCACCTACATTATCACTACTTTCATGATTGGTAATCGGTGTTAAAACCTCTATATCTAATTGTTTATCAACAATGCCTTGTTTAATCTGCTCACGCCAATCACTATGAATTTCACCTGATAAATAAATTATATATGCCATGATAAGTTGTTTTATATTATGTTTCTTAATAAATTACGAGTAAAATATAGGTTATTGTAACTAAATAGTGAAGTTAAAATGTCAGATAAAGATATCTACAAAGTCATTTTTTTTAATCGTGATGATATTTACGAAATTTATGCCAAAAATGTTTATGAAGGTGATATGTATGGTTTTATCATTATTGAAGATTTTATTTTTGGTGAAAAAAGTACCGTATTGATTGATCCTAGTGAAGAAAGATTAAGAAATGAATTCGAGGGCGTTAACCGTACTTTTATCCCTATTCATGAAGTTATTCGTATTGATCAGGTTAAAAAGCGCGGCATTGCAAAAATTTCTTCTTCTCCGAAAAAAAATAATAATAATGTTTCTACATTGTATAGCCCACATAAAAAATAAACCTACTTAACAATTCGTAATTGAGGTCGTTTATTGGTTGGTTTTTTATCATTAGGAGGAATATTACTGCTCTCTTCTTCATTAGGGTCAAAAACCATCCCTTGGCCATTTTCTTTTGCATAAATAGCCAAAATAGCATTCACTGGTGCGATAATGTGCATAGGTCTTCCTGAAAAACGCGTATTAAATTCTACATCTTCATCACCAAGTGATAGGTTTTGAATAGCTTCTGGACGGACATTCAAAACAATTTGATTATTTTCAATAAAGGCTTCAGGTAGTATCGCATCAGGATGTTGTGCATCAACTAATAAATACGGCGTCATCTCATTATCAACGATCCATTCATAAAGAGAGCGAATTAAATAAGGTTTTAAAGGTGTCATTTAGGAGCTCTCACCATATCTTTTTCTTCTGGACTTAAACTTTCTTGGAAAGCTTCTCTTAAAAACACCCGGTTAGCATATTGACTAATACTTTCACTTAATTGACCCAAATCAATACCAAGGCTAGGTAAACGCCATAATAAAGGTGCTAACGCACAATCAACTAATGAGTATTCATCATTCATGAAATAAGGTTTAGCTGCGAAAACAGGTGCGGCTGAACTAAGACTTTCTTTGAGTCTTTTTTTAGCTCGTGCTGATTTCTTTTCACCTGAATTTAACATTTCATCTAATAAATGATACCAATCTTGATCGATACGCTTAATTAACATTCTAGCTGTTGCCCGTGAAACAGGATCCATTTGATGTAAAGGAGGATGAGGAAATCGCTCATCTAAATACTCCATAATGATACGTGAATCATATAAAACTAAATCACGCTCAATCAATGTAGGTGATACACCTGTAGGATTAACCTGTAATAATTCTTTTGGAGGCTCATTGAGATCATAATATTCAATATCAGCCACAACACCTTTTTCATGAAGAACTAAGCGGGCGCAATGACTCATTGCACAGGTTGGAGAAGAAAAAACTGTCATAATAGCTTTGCGAGGGGTAATATTTGCCACGAACAACGACCTTTGGAATAGTAAATTACATCATAAATTTTTCCATTATAGCATAATAATTTTTTAGAATTATTAAAAAATGACCTCCATGCAAACAGAATTTTTGAAATTGTAAACTACTTTTAAGCTTATCTCACGATATTAAAAGCATTCTTATAAAAATATGCAGATGACATTTTACGTTAAATCACAGTACAATAGACTAATCAGAAATAGATGTTGGATTATAATACCTATGATATATTTCATTCGACTGTCAATGTTGTAGTTCTGTGTAACCGTAAGTTTTAATTTTAAGGAGTTTTCTAAATGGCAACAGGCACTGTGAAGTGGTTTAACAATACAAAAGGTTTTGGTTTTATCGAACCTTCCGAAGGTAATGAAGATGTATTTGTCCATCATTCGGTTATCTTAGGTGATGGGTTTAAAACTTTAAATCCTGGTCAAATAGTTAACTTTGACATTGAAACCAGCGACAAAGGGTTAACCGCCACAGATGTCATACCTGAATTACCTGAATAAATAAGCAATATTCTAAGCCCTTAATATTCTATAAGGGCTTTTTTGGTGTATATTTAAATTCTTAACCAACATAAAATTGGCGCATCATTCCTAAATCTTCGTGTTCTAAATTGTGACAATGATAAAGAAAAAATCCTTTATAGTCTTCAAAGGGTTTGATAATTTCAATTTCCTCATCAGGCATAACTAAAACAGTATCTTTCCAACCATTATCAATAAAACCATGTTTTACCGTTGCATAAGCGTCTTCATCTGACCCTTGATAGTGTCGAGATAAAATCTGATATTGCTGCCCATGTAAATGAATAGGATGAGCCATTGCCATCATTCCTCCCATCATCCCCATTCTTCCACCTGAATCATGCTCATGAAAGATTTTTATTTTTTTATGTGAACCTAATTCAACCTGCTCCATTTTTGTCACTCTATCCATTGAAAAAGATTTTCCATTTAAACGCGGTGACATCCGACGCATTGATAGACCGATGGGGATTATATTATTGAGATTATTAATATTTTTTTCACTAAAACGTATAATAGTTGCTAATCTTTTTGGTAACTTAGGTGAATTGCTAACTTTTTCAGTTATTTTAAAACTGGCAATTTTAAATTTAGAGCCTTGTTCGATACCGCTAGACCTCATCATCCCCATTCGACCATACATTGTCGGCATAGTGCCTTCAAATGGCAGGCTATATAATTTTAGCTCTTCACCCAGTTTCCGACCACTAAAATCTAGCCATAAATCAACTCTTTCAGCAGGAGCAAGCATAATATAAGGACGTGTTTCAGGTTTTTCCAACAAACCACCATCAGTAGCAATCACGACCATAGGAGTACCGTCTTCCCATCCTAATTTATAAATTCTAGAATTAGAACCATTTAATGCCCGAAAGCGATAAGCTCTGGATTTAACTGAAAATTCAATATTAGGTTTGCCATTCACTAAAATCATTTCCCCTAAAAACCCCATCATTTTTTGAGGCATTCTGCTAACATAACTTAATTGATTATCTGTATCAAAAGAGCGGTCTTGAATAACCAAAGGTAAATCATATTGACCCGATGGTAATTCCAGTTTTTGCTCATGTTCATCGGTAACTTTAATCATACTAGATAAACCATTATAAACTTGCCTGCCTGTTTCTCCATGAGTATGTGAGTGATAAAAATTAGTTCCCGCACGATTTAAAACCTCAAATTCATAGATATATTGCTCTCCTGATTGAATAGCATACATAGGGTGGCCATCACTTCTTTCTGGTACATGCAGACCATGCCAGTGAATGATTGAAGGCTCTCCTAATTGATTGTTAAAAAACACTCTAACTTTCTGTCCCTGTTGTAAATTAATAACAGGGCCTAAATAATTATCTTTTAATTGTAAAAGAGTATTGGGGTCACCTTTTAAAACCTTAGCGTAAAATTTTTGAACCTTAGTTTTATTCCCATGATTCAGAATTTGTATAAAAGCTGATTTTGCAGTAAATTCCAATTCTACATCTGCCTTAAAATTGGCATTAGAGTAAGATTTAACTATCTTGTTATTCGCTAATAATATCTGTGGAAAAGTTACTGCAGCAACACCTAAGCTTGAGTATTTTAAAAACTGTCTTCTGTCGGCTTTATAATTTATCATATTAGACCTAAAATTAATAATAGCTTGAAGCTATATGAGTATTAAATAAATAAGTAAGTATTAAAATACTAACATTACGCTTATTTGAGTGTCCTTGCAATAGCCCTTCTAATTACTCTATTAAAAATTATAAATAGTCATCAACTCTTAAAGCATTTTAGGCTATAATTATCACCTTTTATTGTAACTTAATTGAGAATTGTGTCTAGTTTAAACAACGATTTAACTACTTTTCAAGGGCTGATTCTTGCTCTACAAGCATATTGGGCTAAACAAGGTTGTGTTTTATTACAACCTTTAGATTTAGAAGTAGGTGCGGGAACATTTCATCCTGCAACTTTTTTACGAGCCATAGGGCCTGAACCTTGGAGTGCCGCTTATGTACAACCATCACGCCGCCCAACAGATGGTCGTTTTGGTGAAAACCCTATGCGGTTACAACATTATTATCAATATCAAGTTATTTTAAAACCGTCACCTGATAATATTCAAGACTTATACTTGGATTCATTACGCTATTTAGGACTTAATTTATTAGAACATGATGTACGTTTTGTTGAAGATAATTGGGAATCGCCTAGTTTAGGAGCATGGGGATTAGGCTGGGAAGTGTGGCTAAACGGTATGGAAGTGACTCAATTTACATATTTTCAACAAGTTGGTGGCTTAGAATGCAAGCCTATTATGGGTGAAATCACCTATGGATTAGAACGTATTGCCATGTACATTCAAAGTGTTGAAAGTGTCTATGATTTAGTCTGGGCAAAGAGTCCACAAGGTATCGTAACTTATAAGGATGTATTTCATCAAAATGAAGTAGAAATGTCAGAATTTAATTTTGACCATGCCAATGTAGATTTTTTATTCCAATGTTTTGACCAATATGAAAGTGAACATAAAAAACTAATTGAACGTGAAATACCACTACCATTACCTGCCTATGAAATGGTGTTAAAAGCATCTCATAATTTTAACTTATTGGATGCGCGCCATGCTATTTCTGTAACTGAACGTCAACGTTATCTATTAAGGATACGTAATATGGCAAAAGCAGTTGCAAAAGCTTATTATCAGCGTCGTGAAACCTTAGGGTTTCCAATGTGTAAAGTGGATTAAATTTATAATAAGTAGTAGGTTTAAGAATTTTTTCATTTTTGTTAAACAGTTGCTTAATAAATGCTATCACCTTATAATCAAGTTCAGCTTCACTTTGATAAAGCTAACATAACTTATAAACACTCTGGAGAACTTGTAATGAAATGGGAAACACCAGCTTATACCGATTTACGTTTTGGTTTTGAAGTAACTATGTATATTTATAACCGTTAATCACTAATGGTTTAGAAGATAAAAAAAGGAGCTGAAAAGCTCCTTTTTTTATAAATTAAATTTATTTTTTATTTTTTATTTTACAAACACACTATTTTTATGAAAATACATGTTTTAGGTTCTGGAGCAGGCGGTGGTTTTCCACAATGGAATTGTAACTGTCATAATTGCCATCGTTTACGTTATCAACAAATGAATGGATCAGCACGGACGCAATCATCTATTGCTGTTAGTACTGATAATCGTAACTGGTTACTTTTTAATACCTCACCTGATATTCTTACCCAATTAGAATCTTTTCCTGCTATTCAGCCTAAAGAGGGCGTGCGGGATACTGGTATTAAGGCAATTATGCTGATTGATAGTCAAATTGACCATACGACCGGGATGTTAATGTTACGTGAAGGTAAGCCATTAGATGTTTATTGCACTGACATGGTAAAAGATGATTTAACCACGGGATTTCCAGTGTTTAAAATGTTAGAGGATTACTGTACGGTTAATCATCATAGCATCCCTACTGATGGAAGTGGGTTTACTGTTCCGCTTATTAACGACTTACGTTTTTATACTCAAGCATTAAAAAGTAAAGCTCCACCATATTCACCTCATCGCCATGACCCTCATAAAGGCGATAATATTGGAGTTATTATTGAACAAATATCAACAGGAAAAAAAGTATTTTATTCACCTGGATTAGGTGAAATAGAACCCCATGTTATGGAAGCAATGCAGGCAGTTGATTGCATAATGATAGATGGAACATTTTGGACAGATGATGAGATGTGTACACAAAATATTAGTCCAAAACGAGCGCGAGAAATTGGACATTTACCACAATCAGGAGTAGGCGGCATGATTGAAGTATTAAATAGGATTGAAAATACACGTAAAATATTAATTCATATTAATAATACTAATCCAATCTTAGATGATGATTCAAAAGAACGTAAAATTCTTAGTGAAAATAATATTGAAGTTTCTTATGATGGCTTAGAAATTGATTTATAAGTTTACCGTGCTAATTATTTACTTGAAATATTTTTTAGGAGGCAAAGCAAATGGAGGATGATCATCTAATTCAACAATATATACTTTATTACCTAGGTGTTGATAATGTATTATCCATTCGGATGTCCAATCGCCATATTTATTTGTTACATCATAACTAGGTATTCCGATATGGTAATGATGGAGATTATATTTTTGAGCGTACTTTACTTTTTCCAAGAAATTTGAGTCATTAGTGCTTACATAATGAGATGGCTTGTTTCTTCCAGGTAGAGAATTAAAGCCATTGTTTTCTATATGCTCGGCAAAATCTAATATTTTATCTTGATCTTTGATAGGAAAATTATTGAATTTGTTAAGGAATATTTCACCATAACCTATAATTATTTCTTTGTTGCCTTGCTTATCATCCATGCGCGTAGCTCTTCTCTTGTTAAGTTTCTTGGAGGTATATGAACAGGTGCATTAACAGCCTTTTTCATTTTTTCTAAATCAAACGTAAATGATGTTTTTAACAGTGGAATTTTATCTTCTGTTCTTATCATAAAAGAAGATGTATTTTTTCTATATGCAATAGACATAACAACACCTCATAATATTTTTATTGTCATAGATACCGTCTTAAATTAAGTAAAGTCAAATAATAATTAAGTTACATAATTTGGATCAAAACATATCCCAGATTTAAACGCGATAAGATGGTATCTATAATTTAACGCATCTTATCGCATTATAATTTAGCATAATTTATCACATTATGCTTAATAAGATTCTATCTACCCTTATAACAAGTTAGATTTTATATTATTTTTCAAGCTATTTTTAGGTATATTCTCTAGTTTTGAAATATCTAAAAATTATCCCCATCTAAAAGATTACCTAGCCCGCCTAAAATAGATCCCTCCCCTTGACTGCCGCCTTTCTGAGGTGCAGCAGATAACATACGTCCTGCTAGTCTTGAAAAAGGTAGGCTTTGTAACCATACAGTTCCCGGACCAGTTAGTTTGGCAAAAAATACCCCTTCCCCTCCAAATAACATGGTTTTAACTCCACCTGCTTGTTGAATATCATAATCAACTGTTTGGGTTAATGCGCCTAAACACCCCGTGTCTACATGGAGGGTTTCTCCAGCGGCTAATTCAATTTTATGTAGCGTTCCTCCCATGTGAATAAATACCCAACCTGTTCCTTCAAGCTTTTGCATAATAAAACCTTCACCGCCAAATAATCCTGTTAAAATTTTACGCTGAAAATGAATCCCAATTTGTACGCCTTTTGCTGCCGCTAAAAAACTGTCTTTTTGACAAATTAATTTACCGTCATAATCTTTTAAATTTAGGGCGAGAATTGTCCCAGGAAATGGCGCGCCAAAAGCAACTTTGCCTTTACCATCCCCATTTTGAGTGAAAACGGTGGTAAATAAACTTTCATTGGTTAATAATCGTTTCCCTGCCCCCAATAAACGCCCCATGAATCCTTGTTTACTATCATTGCTAGAACCATCACCAAAAATGGTTTCCATTGCTACGTTAGCGGTTTTGTACATCATTGCCCCAGCTTCAGCTACTGCACTTTCTTCTGGGTCTAATTCAATTTCTATAAATTGGGTTTCAGTTCCATAAATTTTATAATCTATGCCGTCTGTATAATCATCCCCGCCAAATCCTATTGAGCTGTTAGTTTGTTGTACTAAGGCTGAATTATTAGCGACGGTGGTTGCAATTGATGATGGATGGTTATGAGGTAAACTTGTTGGTTTAGGCGAAATCATAGCTGCTGGCGGTGGTGGAAATGGCGTAACCCCATCTTTTTTCATTCGCCGAATTTCGGTAACCTCAAAAACTAGCTGCCATTCCATCCAACCTTCTTTCCAACAATAAGCTCCTGGATGCTCTCTAACAAAAGCCTTCGCATAATTAATATCATGAGGGCCTGTTATATTATTTTCATAAGAAAAAAACCATTCATTCATGTTTAACTCCTTTAATTATTTAATAAAGACTATCACTTTACTTATGTGATTAGGTTAATTAACATTACATTCCAAAATGAAATCTCCACAATTAGATGCTAGATTATACAGATGGTAACGGCAGTATAAAGTGAGCCTAAATTCAGATTACCTGTGGGTGAGGGCGCGAATCTCCCTTGATAAACCAGAGGATTAAGAGGAGATAGAGTTATCCCATTTGCTTTTCACGTATTTCATCTAAGGTTTTACAGTCTATACATAATGTCGCTGTCGGTCTAGCTTCAAGGCGACGTACACCAATATCAATACCACAAGAATCGCAATACCCATAATCATCTAATTCTATTAATCGTAATGCGTCATCAATTTTTTTTATGAGTTTTCGTTCTCGGTCGCGTGTTCTTAGCTCTAAACTAAATTCAGATTCTTGTGTTGCTCTATCATTAGGGTCTGGAAAATTAGAGGCATCATCTTGCATGTGATGTACGGTACGATCAACCTCTGCTCTTAATTCATTTTTCCAGTTATTAAGAATTTTATCAAAATGTGCTTGCTGCTCATCATTCATATATTCTTCACCTTCTTTTTTATCATAAGGTGTAAAACTAAAAGGGGTTTCAACAGTTTTAGACTCGGTCATCCATTAGCTCCTAAGCATAATTAAAAACTGCGCATTTTTAACAGAATAATTAACAATTAGCAAGGTATTATTATTATTTTCCTCAAATTAAATTTAGTGTGACTTAGTTTATAAGAAGTAAATTACAACTATTTGTTACAATACCTAAGCAAATTCCTGATAATTTTCATGTTTAGAAGATTTAAAAAAATTCTTAAAATAAGGCATAAAACTAATAGTAATAGGAATAGAATAAAAACAATATATTGCCGCAGCTTCGCCTGTTGTTATCCCAAGTAGCCATTGGGGAGCAAATAATGTCATAATTGCCATAGAAAAATGATAGCTGGCAATCCTTATATTATTTTCCCATAAAAAACCGCTTAATGCTAAAGCAAATAATGATCCATGTGTAACGAGTAAACCGTAAGCACTGGTGATATGGTAACCTATGTGATATTTACCCATAAATAAACAAGCAACCATATTACCAATAAAATTTGGAGTAATCTCAAATAATTGCCATTGTCGTGGTAAAAAGTTAAAAATAATAAAAATACCGCTTAATGTTGCCCCCATTTTGGCGGCTCTCTTTAAGGCGTTTGGGTCTGATGAATAAGTTGCAAGTGCAGGCATAATTGCAAACGCTTGTAGAGCAATATGATAAGTTGATAATTCACTGAGAAAAAGATTAGTCCCATAACCACATTGGTCGGCAACAGGGTAAGCAAAATACTGAATAAATTCCATGAGTGAAAAATGAAAAATAGCATAAGTTCTTGCTAATCTAACCCAAAAAGTTTCATTTTTATCTAAAAAAGTAATGCCTGCAGCAACAAAACCTATGATCCCGAATCCAAGTGACATATTCGCGCTAAAACACATAAATTATCCACCCATTATTATTAATAAAACAGCTTAGTTTAGCCTTTTTAAAGATTTTTTGCATAAATTTATGTTAAATATAACTCATTATTGGAGGATCTACATAGACCCTTAAAAACAGGTTATAGTTTTAAAATATTATTTAAATAACGGCTTTCCATTCGCAGTAATCTTCATACTGGTTAATAATTTATCTAGCTGATTAGCAAAATCTTTTCGTTCATTTTGACTAAAAGGAGCTTGTCCTCCTGTATCTATTCCGCTTGCACGCAAGGTATCCATAAAATCTCTCATGGTTAAACGTGCTTTAATATTATTTTTTGAATATAATTCACCACGTGGGTCAAGTGCCTGTCCACCCTTTTCAATTATTTCTGCTGCTAAAGGAATATCACCAGTAATCACCAGATCACCTATATTTAATCTGTTTACAATTTCATTATCAGCAACATCAAACCCTGATGATACTTGAATAAATTTAATGTTGCGTGAAGGAGGAATATGTAACGGATGATTAGCAACTAAGGTTAATAATACCCCTGTACGTTTTGCGGCTTTAAACAAAATTTCTTTAATTACCACAGGGCAAGAATCAGCATCTACCCATATTTTCATTTTATGTTCCTTTTCTAACTAAGATAATTTTTTCAAGCACGCGCGCACACCCAAAGTTCTATGGTGATAATCCCTGATTTTTTTAAAACTAAAGCAACTTCTCGTAAAGTAGATCCTGTAGTCATGACATCATCTAAAATAGCAATATGGGTATAGTTAGTTTTTTTAATAACAGAAAAGGCATTTTCAACATTTTTACGCCGTTCTTTAGTTGCTAAACCTACTTGATGAGCGGTATTTCGATGACGGATACACAGCTTTGCTTCTATGGGAATCTGTAATTTTCGCCCTACTGTTTTGGCAATTTCTAAGCATTGATTAAACCCTCGTTGGCGATAGCGTTTTTTATGTAAGGGAACAGGGATAATACACTGAGGTAATTTGGCTTCAGGTAATGCGTCGCTAAAAAGCTGTCCTAAAAGACGTGCATTTTTATAATGTTGATTAAATTTAAGGTTGGTAATTAAATAGCGAATTACCCCTTGATAAATAAATGGCGCGTAAGTACGGTCAAAACTAGGAGGGATACTTTGACAATAACCACAAATATTAGTTTGCAAGGTTTGTTCTAATGGCATTCCACATTGATAACAGCAACAATCATTTTTAAGCAATTGGGTCAAACAAATATTGCAAATATCTTTACCTGCTATACCCTTGTTATCACAAAGTATACAATATGAAGGTAGTTTATTTAATAATGTTACCAGCACCTAGCTTACCAACTGCCTTTATTTTCCATAGAAAGCCATGGCTCTTGTAAGGCTAGTTTATTACCTTTTTGAAGTAATTCGATAGAAATATCATCTGGAGATTTGATAAAAGCCATATAACCATCACGTGGTGGACGGTTAATAATAATACCTTGATCCATTAACGATTGACAACTGGCATAAATATTATCAACCTCAAAAGCTAAATGTCCAAAATTACGCCCACCTTCATAACTTTCTCTATCCCAATTATAGGTTAATTCAATTAAAGGGGCTTCATTTACTCTAGCTTGTTCAGTATCATCTGTGGCATATAAATAAATCAAAGAAAAACGACCTTCTTCATTTTCTATACGGTGTGATTCAATTAAGCCGAGTTTATGGCAATAAAAATTAAGTGAGTCGTCAAGGTTTTGAACTCTAATCATAGTATGTAAATAACGCATTGATAATTCCGCTGGTTAAAAGTAAATTAATTTTCTAAAGGATGGCCACAGTATTTACAAAAATCCGCATCAAAATCATGACCAGTTGCACCACAATCAGGACAAGCATCATTACTAATTATAAAGATGTTTTCGTTTAGATACATTAACTTATAAATCATAAAATGTGCGGAGATAAAAATAAAATAAAATAAAATAAAATAAAATAAAAAATTTTGCAGATGAGGTGGCAATCTTCAAGTGCTTATTTCTTAGCGAATAACTAAATAAAATAATCGCCCTTTGCGATTAATGCGTAATAGAATTTTTTTATTAGAATCTGTCAACGCATTATTCAAACTTTTTATATTAGTGACAGGTTTTTTATTTGCTCCTAAAATAATATCACCAGGGCGTAAACCGCTATAAGCTGCAAAAGAATTTGGAGTCATTCCTAGGATAATAACCCCATTACTATTCGTATTATTTTCTAATTGTACTCCATCTAGTAATTTATGCTTTTTAGCTAAACTTCTAGTATTATCTATTTTGCCTATTTCAACCTTAAGCTTCTTTAAATCATTGCCTCTAATTAAAGCAACTTCAATTTCATCACCTATTGCTTTCATACCAATACGTGTTCGTAATTGACCTGTAGATTTAGTAGGTTTACCATTAATACTAATAATTACATCACCTTGTTTTATTCCTGCATTTTCTGCGGAAGAATTATCTAAAACACTGGTTACTAAAACCCCTTGTTGACCATTTTTTAAATTGAATGCTTTGCGTAATTCAGAATTAATATCTTGAATAGTGACTCCAATACGCCCACGTTTGACTTCACCAAATTCTTCTATTTGATTAATACTTGCTTTGACCATATTAATGGGGATTGCAAATCCTATCCCTACATTACCTCCGGAAGGTGCAATAATAGCGGTATTAATGCCAATTAATTCGCCTCGTAAATTTACCAATGCCCCCCCTGAATTTCCTGGGTTAATAGACGCATCCGTTTGAATAAAATTCTCATAACCTTCTATGCCAAGACCTGTACGCCCTAAAGCACTAATAATCCCAGTTGTTACCGTCTGACCTAATCCAAAAGGATTACCAATGGCAACAGCAAAATCACCCACTTCTAACAAATCAGAATTTGCTAAAAGAACCTCTTTTAAGTTATCCGCTTCAATTTTAAGTAAAGCCACATCTAATTCAGAATCATAACCAATAATTTTAGCAGAAAAACTACGTCCATCAATTAAACCAACATGAACTTCATCGGCATTATTAATCACATGATGATTAGTGATAACAAGACCTTTAGCTTTGTCAATAATAACCCCTGAACCTGCACTTTGTTGCCGTCTTTGCTGTTTTTGTTGATGTTGTTTTGGAATTTTAAAAAAATGTCTAAAAAAAGGATCGTTTAACAAAGGATTGTAGGCTTCTTGAGTGGTTGAGAATGTAGAAATATTAACAACTGCTGGATTAACCCGTTTTAGCATAGTGGATAATGAAGGTAAAACTTTTCCACTAGCATCGTAAGTAGGTAAAGCGGCTTCTAAGGATGTACAAAAAAATCCCCAAAAAATAAAGATTAAAAATTTATGTCGGGATAACATGATAACGTTCCTATTATTTTATAGATGGATGATATTAGATATATATTGACACAGATAAAATTCAAGTATTAAGTGCTATTTTTTATGATTTCCTTCCATTAATGGAAAATATAGAATCTATAGGCTTTGAAAAGAGTAGTCAACTGTTATAATGGATAAATCATAATTAAAGGTTAGATAGCAATGATTAAGACAAATAAAAATTATTTTCATCGTATTATTTTTTATTGGTTAATTATATTATTGTTAATCACTGGTTATTTTGCTC
Source organism: Methylococcaceae bacterium (assembly GCA_030627205.1). Lineage (GTDB taxonomy): Bacteria > Pseudomonadota > Gammaproteobacteria > Methylococcales > Methylomonadaceae > WTBX01. The sequence continues at coordinate 53,278 of DAOUSN010000005.1, read as the reverse complement.
TACAAAATTCTAGCTGGCAAGACTCTGAACACCTTCATACTTTACTTGAAGTTATCGCCAGTTTACTCGCTTTTGCTATAGGGTTTATGACTTTAATTCGTTTTTATAGTCGAAAAGAGAGTACTTTTTTAATTATCGGCGCAGGTTATATTGGCATAGGGTTTTTAGATAGTTATCACGCGCTAATAACATCATCTTGGTTTAAACCTTATTTATTATCGCAATTTTCATCGTTAGATTTTTGGAGTGCTATTTATCCACGTTTATTTTTATCAGTTATATTATGCTGTAGTTATCTAATCTGGAACAGGGAATATCAACTAGGTAGATTAGTAATTATTAAAAACAAAACACTTGTTTATCTAATTATCATTGTAACTTTTATTAGTATTTTACTAACATTACTACCTATACCTCAATTTTTATTTTCTAATTTTATTATTCATCGTCCTGAAGAAATACTTCCTGCCTTGTTTTTTGGTATCGCATTAATAGGCTATTTAAAAAAAGGTTATTGGCGAGAGGATAGCTTTGAATATTGGTTAGTTTTAGCGATTATTATCAATTTTCTTGCTGAAATATTGTTTATCTTTTTTTCTGGAGAAAAACTTGATAATGCTGATATTTTAAAAAAGCTAAGTTATATTGTTGTTTTAATAGGGTTATTTGTAAGTATGTATGAATCATTTCGGCAGCTTGAACAAAAATTAGCTCAAGAACGAATCAATTCAAAACAAGCTCTACAAGAATCAGAGCATTATCAAAAAGCTATTGTAGATAATGTTGTTGACGGTTTAATTACCATTAATCAACAAGGCATTATTTTATCATTTAATAAAGCAGCTGAAACTATTTTTCAATACCAAGCTGAGGAAACAATTGGGAAAAATATTTCTTTCCTAATGCCTGCTCCATATTCTAAAGAACATGATTCTTATTTAGCTGCTTATCATAAAACAGGTGAAGGCAAGGTAATTGGACTTAACCGAGAAGTTGAAGGACTTACTAAGGATGGAATTATTTTTCCAATGGAATTAAAAGTTAGTAAACTTCAGATTAATAGTCAGATTAATTATTTAGGGCTAGTTAGAAATATATCTGATCGTAGGCAAAAAGAAAATGAACTAAAACATGCAAAACAAATTGCAGAATCTGCAAACCAAGCAAAATCAGAATTCTTATCTAATATGAGCCATGAAATTCGTACCCCTTTAAATGGTGTTATCGGAATGATTGAATTAGCTTTGGGGACTCAATTAGACAGTAGACAACAACGGTTTTTAACTACCGCTAATCAATCAGCAGAATTATTGCTTAATGTTATTAATGATATTCTTGATTTTTCTAAAATTGAAGCTAAAAAACTTGACCTTGATCCTCATGTTTTTATATTACGGAATAGTATTGAAACTACGGCAACAGTGATTGCTATACGTGCTCATGAAAAAAATATTGAATTAATCTGCTCAATTGCACATAATTTACCTCAAAAAGTGATCGGAGACAGTTCACGTATACAGCAAATAATTCTTAATCTAATTGGTAATTCCGTAAAATTTACTCAATCTGGTGAAATTCTGGTAAAAGTTGAATTATGTGAAGATATTAAATCCCAACTAGATGAAAATTCTTCATTATTCCATTTTTCTGTACAGGATACAGGAATCGGAATTAAAAAACTGCAACAAGAAAAAATATTTGAAGCCTTTAATCAATCAGATATTTCGATAGCACGACATTATGGTGGTACAGGTTTAGGTTTGTCTATTTCATATCAATTAGTTAAATTGATGGGTGGAAAAATGTGGTTGGAAAGTAAATTAGGCAAAGGTAGTATTTTTCACTTTACTATTGTGTTAGGAACGGTAACAGAAGAAATGGTTACTGCTCCCAAAAAACTTACTAGTAACAAAATTAATGATGTTTTAGTAGTTGATGATAATGCCACTAATGGTCTTGTTCTTAAAGAAATGTTATTAAATTGGAAAATGAAACCTATTGTTGTTGAAAGTGTTACTGCGGCATTAAAGGTTTTAGAACAAGCGCAGGAAAGAGGGTTGACATTTCAATTAATTATTACTGATTATCAAATGCCTGAATTAACAGGGTTAGAACTGGTTAAACAAGTGCATGATAATCCTTATTGGAAAGACACATTTATTATTATACTGTCTTCTGTCACTGCTATCGCTGATATTGAAAGTAACGGATTTAATAATTTAATTGATGGTTTTTTAGTAAAACCTGTACAGCAATCACAATTATTAGGAAAAATTGAATCACTTGCTGGTAAATCAGCGCAATTCACTGGAAATTTAGAAAAAGAAAGCAATCTTCAGCTTAATCCTCGAATGCGAATTTTATTAGCAGAAGATAATTTAACTAATCAAGAAGTTGTCCGTGGTTTATTAGCCCAACATGAGATTAATAATTTAACTATTGTTGATAATGGTAAACAAGCTATTGAAGCTTATCAACATCAGCAATTTGATGTTATTCTAATGGACATTAGAATGCCTGAAATGGATGGTTTAGAAGCAACTGTTGCAATTCGTAAACTAGAACAACACCAAAAATCTAAACCTATCCCTATTGTCGCTTTAACAGCTCAAGCGATGAAGGAAGATATAGATATTTATTTAGCTAAAGGGATGGATTATTACACCGCTAAACCGATTAAATTTAAAGAATTATTCAAAATATTAATTACAATTTTACCTGTAACTACAGAAGATATAGAAAATAATCAAGAAGATACTAATGATATTTTTAATCTAAAGAACTCTCTTGAACTTCTTGGTGACAATCAAGACCTTCTCCATAAAGTGATAAAAATATACCTTGATAATCACCAAAAACTAATAACTAAAGTTAGAACAGAAGTTAATTTAGGTGATGCACAGTCTATTAGTGATATAGGTCATTTAATAAAAGGCTCATCCGCAACCTTTGGGGCTAAAAAAGTCGTAGCATTAGCGACTAAGCTTGAAAAAATTGGAAAATCTGGAGAAACTCAAAAGGCTATTAGCATTGCAACCCAATTAGAAATTGAAATGAAAAGATTAGTGACTGTTCTTCAAAATTTTCAAGATTCTCAGTCTAAAAATTGAAACAATACGGTTTTAATTTTTAGCGTAATTTTAATACACAAATACACCTATTCATATATTATGAAACATCATCATCTTTTTGCGACAACTCCCAAAGCAATGGAAAACTTACTCGCTAATGAGTTAGAAATATTAGGGGCAGAAAATTTAGAGCCTACTATTGCAGGGGTAGCTTTTGAAGCGACATTAGCGACTGCTTATCGCATCTGTTTGTGGTCAAGAACTGCAAACCGTATTTTATTACGCTTAACTGAATTTGAAATGCACTCTCAAGAAGATTTGTACACTGAGATTAAAAAAGTTAATTGGTTTAACCATTTAAAACCTGATGGTAGCTTTATGGTTTCTTTCAATGCTAAAAACTCTAAAGTGATTAATAATACCCACTTTGGAGCATTGAAAGTAAAAGATGCAGTGGTTGACCAAATGCGGGCAAAATTTCAAAAACGTCCCAATATTGATATTCATCATCCTGATATTCATCTCAATGTTCATCTTAACGGCACACATGCACAATTAAGTTTAGATTTATCGGGTGATAGTTTACATAAGCGTGGTTATCGAGATGTTACAGTTGAAGCCCCAATTAAGCAAAACTTAGCCGCCGCTATTTTATTACGCAGTGGTTGGTCACAGATTGCCGCAGAAGGTGGAAGTTTTCTTGATCCTATGTGTGGTTCAGGAACGTTAGTTTTAGAAGCAGCAATGATAGCCGCTGATTTTGCCCCTGGATTATTACGTGATTATTATGGTTTTTTAGGTTGGAAAAATCATGATGAAACGCTTTGGCAATTGTTACTTGATGAGGCGAATCAACGTAAAACACAAGGCTTAGAATCCATGCCTAAATTAATAGGTTTTGACCACAGTAAACGCACGATTGCCACGGCTTTAAAGCATGTTGAAAATGCTGGATTACAAGACTTTATTCATTTAGAAAAACGGGATATTAATGATAGCAAACCTGCCGAAAGTTGGGCTAAAGGTTTATTAGTTTGCAACCCTCCTTACGGTGAACGTTTAGGAGAAATGGCTGAAATAAGTAAACTTTATGAGCAATTTGGTGAAAACCTAAAAACGGAATTTATTGGCTGGAAAGCGGCAATGATTATTAGCGACCCAGAATTAGGTTTTCGCTTAGGAATACGCTCTCATAAACCGATTACTTTTTATAATGGTTCACTAGAGTGTAAATTATTACGTTTTGATATTAATGAGACTGCTTTTTTCACCCCAAAAGCCAAGAATCAACAGCAACGTTTAGAACAGGTTGTAAAAACCAGTCAAACGGAGATTAATGATAATGATGCACCTATGTTTGCCAACCGGTTGCGTAAAAATTTAAAAACCCTGAAAAAATGGTCAAAACAACATGAGATTAGTTGTTATCGAGTTTATGATGCAGATTTACCCGAATATGCAGTGGCAATAGATATTTATCAAGGTGATAAATGTTGGGTCAATGTACAAGAATATGCTCCCCCTAAAACAGTTGATGCTCATAAGGCCAATCAACGCCTTGCTGGTGTACTTGTAGAAATACCAAAGGTTTTAAAAATAGGTGCCGATCAAGTTTTTTTAAAAATTCGTCGTAAACAAAAAAGTACTAGTCAATATGAAAAACAAAATAATACAGAGCGGTTTGAAGTTATCAGTGAGGGTAATTGTCGGTTATGGGTTAATTTTGAGGATTATTTAGACACAGGATTATTTTTAGATCACCGTCCATTACGGTTAATGATTGCTCAACAAGCTCAGGGTAAGCGGTTTTTAAATTTATTTAGTTATACAGGTACTGCGAGTGTTCATGCGGCAATCGGTGGAGCAAAATCGACCTTAACCGTAGATATGTCTAATACTTATTTACAATGGGCAAAAAATAATTTTAAATTAAATGATTTAAACGGCTCACAATACCAATTTATTCGTAGTGATTGTATGGAATGGCTGGTGAATGCACAAAAAACATTAACTCAACAATTTGATTTGATTTTTTTAGACCCGCCAACATTTTCTAATTCTAAACGCATGGAACAATTTTTTGATATTCAAATTGAACATGTCAAACTTATTCAACATGCAGCTTCATTACTTAGTAATGAAGGGGTTTTATATTTCTCAACTAATTTTAGACGGTTTCAATTTGATAGGAATGCACTGAAAAACCTTACTATTGAAGATATATCAGCGGCAACCATTCCAGATGATTTTTCCAGAAGTCCTAAAGTGCATTATTGTTGGAAAATAAGTCGATGATATAGATTAAAATCCTATTATACTCAAGAACAGACTGAACTAGTTGGAGTTAATATTGAACAAAAAAAGAAGATAATAAAGCTTATCATTTATTTGAAAATAGCATTATATATTTCTTTTTGACTCGAAATTTGCGTAAAATAACCTTTTTTACACCAAGAAAGATTTTTAACTATGCAAATTGATGTATTTAATGGTGATGCGGATGGAATTTGTTCTTTATTACAATTACGCCTTGCAGACCCTTGTGACGCTAAACTAATCACAGGTTTTAAACGTGATATAAAATTATTAATGAAGGTAGTGAATGTAAACTCAGAAGACCAATTAACCGTTTTAGATATTTCTTTGGAAAAAAATTACCATGATTTAGTTAGACTCCTTAATCAGGGTGTTGAGGTTTTTTATGTGGATCATCATCAAACAGGAATTATTCCACAGCATCCAAAGTTAAAAACCTTACTTAATACCAGTGCGAATACCTGTACAAGTTTATTGGTCAATCAACATTTAAAAGGACAGTATTATCAATGGGCAATTGTCGGAAGTTTTGGGGATAATATATCATCTAAGATCATACAAGCTCTCAATACTTCAAATTTAGATGACACTAAACTCGAACAGTTAAAAAAGTTGGGAATCTGTATTAACTATAATGGTTATGGCACTTGTCTTGATGATTTACATTTTGCGCCAGATATTTTATATCGTGAACTTGCGAATTATTACTCACCATTTGATTTTATAAAAGATAATCAACAGATTTACCAAAAATTAATCACTGGTTATCATGAAGATATGAAAAATGCGGCGGATATTAAGGCGGATTATAAAAGAGATAAAATTGCGGTTTATAATCTACCTGATGTTATTTGGGCAAGACGTGTTAGTGGAGTTTTTGCGAATGATTTGGCAAATAAATTTCCAAACCGCGCTCATGCTATTATCAGCCATAATAGTCAAGGTGGGTATCAAATTAGTGTAAGATCACCATTAAATAATAAAACAGGCGCAGATGAGTTGTGCGTTGCTTTTCCTACAGGAGGGGGACGTAAAGGGGCAGCAGGAATTAATCATATCAATGAAGCTGAAATACCTAATTTTATACAACTTTTTGAGAAACAATATTCCTGAAAATCATTATTATAACATATTAATGAAATCCAAAAACCAGTTTTAGATTCCAAATTCTAATGATAACGTTTGAAAACAATAGAAGCATTTGTTCCACCGAAACCAAAAGAGTTAGAAATAGCAATGTCTATTTTCATGTCTCTGGCAGTATTAGCAACATAATCTAAATCGCACTCAGGATCTTGATTTTCAAGATTAATAGTTGGTGGTGCAATTTGATTTTGAAGGCTTAATGCTGTTAAAATTGCTTCTATTCCTCCTGCAGCACCTAATAAATGACCAGTCATAGATTTAGTTGAACTCACTGCAATATGATAAGCATGATCGCCTAATGCGAGCTTCATTGCTTGGGTTTCTCCAAGATCACCCACAGGCGTTGAAGTACCATGTGCATTAATATAATCTACCTCTTCATTATTTATTTTAGCATCACGTAACGCATTACGCATACACCGTGCCGCCCCTTCGCCACCAACAGAGGGGGTGGTTATATGATAAGCATCACCACTCATTCCATAACCAATAACTTCGGCGTAAATTTTTGCACCACGGGCTTTAGCATGTTCTAATTCCTCCAAAACCACCACCCCTGCACCATCACTTAAAACAAAACCATCTCGATCTCGATCCCAAGGACGACTTGCAGCTTGTGGGTCGTCATTACGACGTGATAAGGCTCTGGCTGATGTAAAACCACCCATCGCTGTTGGTGAGCTAGTACAACGCTCTGCTCCACCAGCAACCATCATATCCACATCACCATATTTTATTAACCGTGAAGCGTCACCGATATTATGTGTACCCGTACTACAAGCGGTAGAAATCGCAAAATTAGGACCTTTTAATCCATATTTAATTGATAAATTTCCAGAAATCATATTAATAATGTTACCTGGAACAAAAAAGGGTGAAATTCGTCTATGCCCTTTTTTATCATAAGTATCATAACATTTTTCAATTCCAGTTATTCCTCCTATTCCTGCACCAATAGCAACTCCAATCCGTTCGGAATTTTCTTCAGTAATTTCTATACCTGAATCTTCAATTGCCTGACAGCCTGCGGCAATACCATAATGAATAAAACCATCCATGCGTTTAGCATCTTTTGCAAGAATATATTGACTAATGTCAAAATTTCTAATGACACCACCAAAGGTAGTTGTAAAGGCGGAAATATCAAATGAATCAATTGGGCTAATACCACTTTTACCATTAATAATACCCTCCCATGTTTCTTGGACTGTATTGGCTAAAGGCGTTACTGCGCCTAATCCAGTTATAACAACGCGACGAGTATTCAAAATATCTACCTTAGAACACTAAAAAGAACGGGGGTAAGAAAAAATCAGTGGGTAAATAATACTCACTGAATTTTAATAAACTTAAGTTTTATTGATTCTTGTTTATATAATTAACGGCTAACTGAACATTGGTGATTTTTTCAGCTTCTTCATCTGGAATTTCAGTTTCAAATTCTTCTTCAAGAGCCATGACAAGTTCTACGGTATCTAAAGAATCAGCACCAAGATCATCAACAAAAGAAGATTCATTAGACATTTCTTCAATTTTAACACCTAATTGTTCGGAGACAATCTCTTTTACTCTCTTTTCAACATCACTCATTTTATTTTCCTCAAACTATGTAAGCGTCAGCCATTGTGTTCACTTACAAAGGGTTTTATAGTTAATCTTAAGTTAGAAATTCCGCCATTATGCTATCCAGACGGCGGAGAAATTATACTTTATATTGTCATAAAGTCATACTATTAAGCCATAAATAGACCACCATTGACATTTAGAGTTTCACCTGTTATATAAGCCGCACCTTCCGATGCTAAAAAAGAAACTGCATGAGCAATTTCTTTTGTATCTCCTAAGCGTCCTAATGGAATACTATTTAGAAGGGTTTGTTTATGTTCTTCGGGGAGTCCACGCGTCATGTCGGTATCTATAAAACCTGGTGCAACCATATTAATGGTGATATTACGCGAGCCAACCTCTTTTGCCATTGATTTACTAAAACCAACCATACCCGCTTTTGCTGCCGCATAATTACTTTGTCCTGCATTACCTGTTGCCCCTACAACAGAGGATATATTAATAATACGCCCACTTTTGACTTTCATCATTCCACGTAATACCGCTTTACTCATCCGAAAAACTGAAGTTAAATTAGTATTAATAATAGCATCCCATTCCTCTTCTTTCATTCGTATTAACAAATTATCACGGGTAATACCTGCATTATTAACTAATGCCCACGGTGCGCCAAATTCAGTATTAATCGTTTTTAATACCGAGGTAATAGAATCAAAATCAGCAACATTTAACCTTATACCATGACCATTTCCACCTAAATAATTAGAAATAGCATCAGCTCCTTTATCAGAGGTTGCAGAACCTATCACAAAAAAACCATCTGTACTTAATCGCTCCGCAATAGCTCGACCAATACCGCGACTTGCACCCGTTACCAAGGCTATTTTCTTATCCATTTAATTGTTCCAAAACATTATCTAAACTTTTAAGGTCATATATTGTTAAATGATTTGCACCCTTAACAACACGCTTGTTAAGTCCCTTTAATACTTTACCAGGCCCTGCCTCAACAAATGTTGTTACCCCTTGATCGTACATAAAATTAATACTCTCGACCCAACGAACTGGGTTGAATAACTGTTTAACTAGCGCATTACGAATAGCATTTATTGAATAATGACTGGTGACATCAACATTATGAATGAGATTCATATCAGGTGCTTTTATGTTAATTTGCTGTAATTTTAAATTTAATTCTTTAGCAGCATCTTCCATTAAGGTGCAATGAGATGGAACACTAATAGGTAACTTAATTACGCGTTTTGCACCTGCTGCTTTAGCTGCAATCATAGCTCTTTCAACCGCCGCAATATGACCAGCTATAACCACTTGTCCTGGTGCATTAAAATTAACTGCTGAAACCACCTCGTTTTCGGCAATATCATTACAGATATTAATAATTTTATCAGCCTCTAAGCCAATAATAGCTGCCATTGCTCCGGTTCCAACCGGCACAGCATTTTGCATTAATCGACCACGTTCTACAACCAAACTTAATGCATCTTCAAAAGCCATTGCATTTGCACAGACCAGCGCGGTATATTCCCCCAAACTATGACCAGCAACCCAAGTGGGTCTGAGTTCTGATTGTTGACACCAAAGTTTCCAAACTGCAAAACCTGCGGTTAACATCGCTGGTTGAGTATTATGCGTTTGGTTTAACACCTCAGCAGAACCTTGTTTAACCAATTTCCATAAATCAAATTCCAGTGTATCAGATGCTTGTTCAAAAGTTTCTTCTATTACTGGGTTTATAGTTGCTAATTCAGACAACATGCCTATTGCTTGTGAACCTTGTCCAGGAAATACAAAAGCTAAATTATCCTTATTATTTTTATTTTTATTTTCCAAAGCTAATTCCTAATACCTAATTAAGGCAGATCCCCAAGTAAAACCTGCTCCAAATGCCTCTAGTAAGACAACTTGTCCACGCTGAATTCTACCATCACTAACCCCTTCATTAAGAGCTAACAATACCGATGCTGATGAGGTGTTGCCTTGATTTTCTAAGGTAACAATCACTTGATCCATTGACATTTTCAATTTACGTGCGGTTGCCGCGATAATCCGCATATTTGCTTGATGTGGAACTAGCCAATCTATTTCTATTTTTTCCATGCCATTAGCCGCTAAGGTTTCATCGACAATACGACCTAAGGTATTGACTGCCATCTTAAAAACTTCATTGCCGCGCATTTTAATGAAACCTGCTTCATCCTTATTATCTTTAGTTGCTATCTGAGGATTTGGGCAATATAACAAATCTTCATATTCACCATCTGAATGAATATGGGTTGATAATATACCTGCTTCATCAGCAGAATCCAATAATACCGCTCCAGCACCATCACCAAATAAAATACAAGTCCCCCGATCAGTCCAATCAACTAACCGTGAACAAATTTCAGAACCGACAACGAGAATTTTATCAGCTGCACCATTTTTAATATATTGATCGGCAATACTTAGAGCAAAAATCGCCCCAGAACAAGCCGCTTGTATATCAAAAGAAACACAATTTTGAATATCTAAGCGTTGTTGTAATAAACAAGCCGTGCTTGGATAAACTCTATCAGGTGTTCCTGTCGCCACAATAATTAAATCAATTTCTCCTGCTTCAATTTTAGCGGCTTTTATGGCTTGTCTTGCAGCAATTTCTGCCATTGAGGCGCTAGTTTCGTATGCGGCTGCAATACGACGATTTTTAATCCCTGTCCGTTCATAAATCCAACTATCAGATGTATCAACATGTTGTGATATTTCTTCATTCGTCCGTATGGTTTCAGGTAAATAGCCCCCTGTACCAATAATTTTTGAAAACCGTTTCACAAGTCCGCCTTTTCAGCGGCAATCGCTTCAAATTTCTTAATAATCTTTTCAGTTACTTGTTGTTTAACTTCAATTTCAGCGATATGAATAGCCGTCTCAAAGGCTAAGGCATCTGCCCCACCATGACTTTTTATTACTAAACCTTTTAGACCTAAAAAGCTAGCTCCATTATAAAGACGAGGATCGACACTCTCTTTGAATGACTTTAATACTGGATAGGCTAACAATCCTGTAAGCCTACTAATTAGATTACTAGAGAAAGATTTTTTTAAAGAGTTAGCAACCATTTTTACAGCACCCTCAATTGATTTTAATGCTATGTTACCCACAAAACCATCCGCAACAATTAAATCAATTTTTTTAGACCCTGCATTTAGAGAATCGCCTTCTACATAGCCAATATAATTTAATGAGGAAGCCGCTAATAATTTTGCCGCCGCTTTAACCTGCATATTACCTTTTACTTCTTCTTCACCCACATTAAGTAGTCCAACCGTCGGGTTTTTAATATTTTCAATAGCTTTAACTACTTCAACACCCATCATTGCAAATTGATATAAATGTTTAGCATCACAATCAACATTTGCTCCTAAATCTAAAACATAAGTATGCCCGTGAATAGAAGGGAGTGTTGAAATAAGAGCTGGGCGATCAATACCTGAAATTCGTTTTAAAACAAAACGTGCTGTAGCCATTAATGCTCCTGTATTTCCTGCACTAACACAAGCATCCGCTTTACCATCGCGGACTAGATTAATTGCAACACGCATAGAAGAATCTTTTTTATTTTTTAAAGCTTTGCTGGGAGACTCATCCATTTCTACACACTGTGACGCATGTTGAATTTTAAGTCGTTCAGGATAGTCAATTAAAGCTTGAGTGAGACTTTCTTTAAGAATAAGCTCATCACCCACTAAAATGAGGGTCAAGTTAGGGTTTGCCGCAAGGCATTGAAGTGATGCAGGAATAGTTACTTTAGAGCCAAAATCCCCGCCCATTGCATCGATTGAAATTGTTAAACTCACGGCTGAATTTTAGATCCGTTGAAGGTAAGGTTATTTTTAAAAAGTGCAGAGGTAGTTTTTCTGCACTATATATGAAAATGATTTAAATCCTTAAGACTAATCTATTTCATTGACGACAATTTGACGACCTTTAAAAAAACCATCTGGAGTCATATGATGACGTAAATGAATTTCACCTGTCATTTGGTCTACAGATAAGGTTTTAATAGATAATGAATCATGTGAACGACGTTGACCACGTCTTGAACGAGTTACTTTACTTTTTTGTACGGCCATTATTGGTCTCCAGTATTTTTAAGTTGAGCTAGAATAGCAAAAGGGTTATTAGGTTGTACGGTTTTATCATTTGTCGTTTCATCAACATAGCTAAAGCATACGTGTTGATGTCGAGGAAAATCTGGTAATGCTAATAGTAATTCATCTTCAATAAGTTGATTTAAAGAAATCTTTTTTTCCTTTAAAACAAAAGGTTCGTATTCACCAGCAAGTTTATCAGCTTCATCTAAAGACTCAACAAAAGCTAAGTTAATCGGCACATCTAAAAGTAAATCCATAGTTGCCAAACAACTTTGACATTCAATCTTAACGGTCACTTTAATGTTGCCATGAACAATAGCTAAACGTTTAATTTTAGAAAAAAATAAATCAACCGTTACCTTTCCATTATCATCAGATAATAAATCGCTTAAACGAGAAAAATTATTTAAGGCAATCTCGCCGGTTAATTGTCTTTGTCTATCAGCAAAAACAAGGGGGTCAATGAAATTTGGCAATCTATCTAACATAACCTTGGAATGATATAGGTTATTGACTTGTTAGTCAATACTAATATTTAATAACTAAAAAATTATAAATAATCCATAATTTGGTAAAACTATAAACCTAATCTGTAGTAAATGTTAATAAATATTCACTTTAATCTTTATATTTGGAGTTAAAAATACGTTTTTTCACAAACCCATGCCCGTTAAAAATTAATGATGATAAAAAAGGTCACATATTATCAATCATTTAGGTGTTTTAACAATCTTTTCTGATATTAACCAATAAGTAACTCCAAGTGCTAGTACAACAGCTGCCGTTGCCAGTACATACATTTCAGTTAATTGTTTATAATCAAAAATAATAACTTTCCGACAAATAGCCATCAACGCTGTCGCCACCACTAATTTCACAGGTAACACATCATTTCTAATATAAAGGGTAATATTTATAAAAATCTCAATAGCAATCAAAACCGCTAAAAAAGCACCAAATGTTTCAAAAATATCAGAAATACTTAAAAGGTACATAGGGGCTTGTATTAATCTATGATAAAGCATATAAATAACATCACCAATCCCCCAAATAATAACCAAGGTCATTAATACAGCAAGCATTTTTACAGCATATCTTATCGTTTTATGAAGAAATTGAATTAAAGGGTCTTCATGTTCTTCAGGGATCTCTTCATGAATAAGTGGTCTGTTATTATTTTTCATTTAATGTTTTGTTGGTCTCAATAGGATTATCTGTTATTCATAAATTTCTACATAGTTTTTCTATCACCGATAATAAAATTTTTAATGACAATGACATAATAATATTACAATATATGAGTCGTAGTTCCAATCCGTAAGCTACTTTAACTTACCCTTTCCCAAAGAATAATTCTCATTAAAACTTATGACTAAACCTAGCCCTGATTTTGTTATCGCGCAAACTATCTTTGAAAAACTATATGCTAATTTAGCAAAAGTTATGTTAGGTCAACGGCGAACCTTGCACTGGTTATTAGCCGCTTTTAGTAGTAGTGGTCATGTTTTATTAGAAGATGTTCCTGGAACAGGAAAAACAACTTTAGCAAAGGCTTTAGCGGTTTCTTGCGCAACAGAGTTTCAAAGAATTCAATTTACACCTGATTTATTACCCTCAGATATTTTAGGAATTTCCATTTTTAATCCTCAAAAACACAGTTTTAATTTTGAACCTGGAGCTATTTTTTGTAATATTTTATTAGCCGATGAAATTAACCGTGCTTCTCCACGAACACAATCGGCATTATTAGAAGCTATGGCAGAAAACCAAGTGAGTATAGAAAGGCATATTCACTCTTTACCCTCCCCTTTTTTTGTTATTGCCACTCAAAACCCAATTGAATATCATGGCACTTATCCTTTACCTGAAGCGCAATTAGATCGTTTTGCAATGAAATTTAGCTTAGGTTATGTTTCTACTGAGGAAGAAGTTTCTATGTTAAATTCACAAGAACAAATCCATCCTTTAGAATCATTAACCCCCTGTATTAATCTAGAGGAATTAAAGATTTTACATCAACAAGTTAAACAAGTTCGTATTAGTGAAGAATTAAAATATTATATTGTTAAAATAGTCACGGCAACCAGAAATAATGCTGATATTAAATTAGGGGCAAGTCCTCGTGCCTCATTAGCATTAATGAAATCAGCTCAAGCATTATCATTGTTAGATGGCTTTGAATTTGTCACTCCTGATATAATTCAAGAGCTTGCTGTTCCAGTGATTGCTCATCGTTTAAGTTTAGATTCACAAAGTAAATTCTCAGGCGTAGAGGCAACAGCTATAGTTAGGGAAATTGTTGAAACTATTTCTATTCCTACTTAAATAACTCAACATCAATAAATTATTTTTCATTCAATGCATCTTTAATTATTTTTTTAACTTGTTCAACGCTAATCATATCTAGACAGGCACTATGACTTTGCTGATGTCTGTCACACCCTTCTAAATAACAGGGAACACAGGCTTGATTTCCTTGAATTAAATAAACATTATTAACTTTTTGACAACCTTTAGTTTTAAAAGGCGGTTTATTTGAGTGATAATTTTTAGGCCATGGCGACCATTTTACTGGATCACTTGGACCGAATAACGCCAAGGTTTTAACCCCTGTTGCCGCCGCTAGATGAGTAATACTTGTATCAGGCCCGATAAATAATTCGGCTTTTTCAATTATTTTAGCTAATTGTGATAATGAAACTTTACCAGCCAGATTAATAGTATCAATTGGAAATTGTTGTTGAATCTCCGCTAAATAATTCATTTCTTTAATCGCAGGACTTCCAGATAACACCAGTTGGAAACCTTGCTTTTTTAAATAATTAGCAATCTCAATCCAGCCATCACTAATCCATTGTTTATAACGCCATTGAGGAATAATGTGCATAACCACATAAGGTTTAGAAAAGATTTGCGGATACGCTATTGTTGTTGATGGAACGGTTAACTCATAAATAGGCTTTATCGCTAGTAACTGACAAAGCCGTAATAATTCTAAAACTGTATGAGTTTTATTAATATCAAATTCTAACCAGCGTTGAAATAAATAACGCTTAAACCATCCTTGTTGCGATTTTTGTGGAACTAAACCAATACGTGTCGAAGCAGCTAAAAAAGCATACAACGTAGGTCTATCTCCTGTTTGAGTACTAATAGATAAATCATAACGACGAAAAATTCGTTTCACCAAGGTTTTATAATCTGCTATTGTCGGTTTTAAAGGACTAATAATACAGTTAGATATAGCCTGATTACCCTCCAACATTAAAACATTAGTTTGGTAAACAAGAACATCAATTTTCACATTGGGGTAGGCTGATTTTAGCGAATTAATAAGTGCTGTCGCTAATAAAGTATCACCTAAAAAACGTAAACTAATGACTAGAATACGTTGTGGTTCTTTTTTTAGTAAAGGTGATGGATTCATCTTATAAATTTTGGGTAATACCATTAATTTCAGCTATGGTTTTTTGTATACTTCCTTGATTTTGTTTTAAAAAAACATCCGCATTAGTTATTAATTGGTGTTTATATTGGGGATGTTGATAAAGTTTTAATAAATTTATTACTAATTCAGTAGAATTTTGACATTGTATCGCCGCTCGTGCTGCTAACATCTCGGTTTCTATGGCTTTAAAATTATTCATATAAGCCCCAAACATCACCGGAATACCGATTAACGCAGGTTCTAATACATTATGACCGCCTGAGCCTTTAAATAGACTACAGCCAACAAAAGCAACATCTGCAGCAGCATAAAGCATTTTTAATTCGCCCATCGTATCTGCAAGATAAATATCCGTTGTTAACTCACAACTTTTATTCTCTGTACGTCTTTGTAGTATTAACTTTTCTGTTTTAGCAAGAACAGCAACCTCATCAAAGCGTTCAGGATGTCTTGGAACAATAACCAGTAATAAATTAGGTATTTGCTGTTTAAGTTGCGGATAAATTTTAAAAAAAACCTGCTCTTCATCCTTATGAGTGCTAGCAATAATCCATACAAAACGTTTTACAAATAAGGTTGATTTTAATAATTGTCCCTGTTCAATAATTTTAGTGGCTATTTGTAAATCAAATTTAATATTTCCTACTATCTGTACTTTTAAATCTTTACCAGCAATTTTCTTAAACCGTTGTTTATCTTCTTTGGTTTGGGTGGTAACAAGAGTTACTGCGGCTAATGCAGGATGAATTAAAGCAGGAATTTTTTGATAACCCCGACAAGAATTTTCTGATAAACGCGCATTAATAATAAACAGGGGAATATTTTGTTTTGCCGTCAGCATAAACAGATTTGGCCAAATTTCTGTTTCCATAATAATCGCTTTTTGAGGTTTAAATTGTGTTAAAAAGCGTTTAATGGCAAAAGGAATATCATAAGGTAAATAAACATGCTCAACGTTATTACCCATAACTGCTGTAACTCTTGCAGAACCTGTTGGAGTAGTTGTCGTAATTAATATTTGAGCATCAGAATGATTAAGCATGAATTGCTTAATCAAGGGAAAAACCGCTTCAACTTCACCTACTGAAACCGCATGAAACCAAATAACATTTTGTTTAGAACTTTGTGAATAAAATCCTAAACGCTCTATCCAACGTAAACGATAAGCAGGAGCTTTAAAGCCACGCCAATAAAGTCGTAGTAAAATAAATGGAATACAAGTATAAAA
The DNA here is from genome assembly GCA_030627205.1 of Methylococcaceae bacterium. Taxonomy (GTDB): domain Bacteria; phylum Pseudomonadota; class Gammaproteobacteria; order Methylococcales; family Methylomonadaceae; genus WTBX01. The sequence continues at coordinate 36,352 of DAOUSN010000005.1, read as the reverse complement.
AATTAGGCTGTAAATAACCGTCATTAATATTTTACTGATTTAACCATTCCATATACAAAGTAACACCTTGCTCTACCGTTTTGAAATGATGATCGCAACCAGCTTCTCGTAAGGCCTCAAGGTTTGCCTCAGTAAAACTTTGATAGCAACCTTTTAAGTGTTCAGGAAAAGGAATATATTCAATAATACCTTGTTTATGATAGTTAATAACTGCATTAGCTACTTCATTAAATGTTTGGCTCCTCCCTGTTCCTACATTAAAAATTCCTGAAAGATTAGGGTTGTCTAAAAACCATAAATTTATATCAATAACATCACCAACAAAAATAAAATCGCGACGTTGTTCGCCATTGGTACAACCATCAGAACCTTCAAATAAGCAAACTTTGTTGGTTTCTTTAAGTTGGTTATTTAGATGAAAAGCAACACTAGCCATACTACCTTTATGAGATTCTCTTGGTCCATAAACATTAAAATAACGAAGTCCAACAACTTGTGAACTCATCTTATCTTTAAATCTACGCACATATTGGTCAAATTGAAATTTTGAAAACCCATAAATATTAAGTGGTCTTTCAAATTTTGGGTTTTCCTTAAAATTAGTATCTGTACCATAAACAGATGCCGAAGAGGCATAAACTAAGGGAATTTTATGTTCTTGACAATAATGTAATAAAATTTTGCTATATTCATAGTTATTCTCCATCATATATCGCCCGTCCCACTTAGTAGTTGCAGAACATGCTCCCTGATGAAAAATAGCATCAATCTTTTCACCACGAAAAAGACCTTGCTCTAATTTTTGTAAAAATATATTTTTATCTAGGTAATCAGAAATTTGACAGCCTAATATATTTTTATATTTAATCCCATTGCTAAGGTTATCTACTACTAAAATATCATCGTAACCTAGCTCATTTAGACCTAAAACTAGATTACTACCTATAAATCCTGCGCCGCCAGTTACGATAATCATTATTTTTACTTTTCTGCTTTAATGTTAATAGAAAGTGTAACCACTACATCAGTGTGTAGATTAATATCAATTTTATAGTCACCTGTATGACGAATTACACCATCAGGTAAGCGTACCTCATGCTTACCAACTTTAGCTCCTGATTCAGTAATGGCATCAGCAATAGCTTGTGTGCCAACCGAACCAAATAATTTGCCCTCATCACCTGCTTTATGAGAAATAATAATCTCAACTTTTTCCAGTGCATTTGCACGAACTTGTGCAGCCGCTAATTTATCAGCCGCTACTTTTTCAAGATCTTCACGACGAGCTTCAAATTCAGCAATTTTATCAGCAGTTGCTGCCGTTGCTTTACCTTTTGGTATTAAATAGTTACGTCCGTAACCTGATTTGATCGTAACTTTTTCACCTAGATTTCCTAAGTTTGCTACTTTCTCAAGAAGAATAACTTCCATCTTTTCACCTATATGTTTCGGTTTTCACCGAATAATCGAATACTTTAAGTATTCGGTTGATTTAAAATAGTCTTACGTAAGTTCAACCAAGTATCACTTAGTCCAATAATGGCAGCAGGTATTAGTGCATGAGGAACTAATACTATTGATATATATAAAAAAGGAATCAATATTTGTTTGCGCTTCATCACTGAAAAAGTACAATGTAAAACCACAGTCCCTAAAAATGCGTATAAGACAAAGAATAACACTGTAATATTCCAGCAAATCTCAGCAAGTAATCCTGAAGATACCCAAGCAACCGCTAAAATAATTAAGGTAATAATAGCTAATTTCTTTTGACCTTTGAGACCAAGGTATTCCTTTTTAAACCCACCAGGATTATATAATATCGCCTGCCATGCTCTCCCCAAAAATAACCCAGCCAACAAACTTAATACATAAATTTGAGCAATTAAACCCGTTAGCATAAAATGGAAAAATAGCGATAAAGAAGCTGCTACTGTTTCATTAGGAACATCAGGATTTGTTTCAGTGACGACATCAGCAAGAAAACCATATAATTCTACTTGCCAAGCATCACCTAAATGAGGCTGGTACCCGTAGGCAATTAAAATAGCAAGAATAGCGATACCAATAACAATTTCTATTGCTAAAAATAAATGCTGCCCCTCTCTTAAAATAACTGCAATAACCCAAACAGGAACCCATAAAAACAAGCTATAAAATAGTGTGAGCTGGTAATTTCCAATGAGGAAAAATCCCAAAATAGCGGCTGCCAAACACGCACAAATTAAAACATAACCCCCTTCAGAAGCACCTCTTCTTAAGGTCACTAATGCGATGGTTGCTGAACTTACAATACTGATAGGAGGTAAAGTCAACGATAATAAAGATAAAAAACAAGCAATCATAATCGCCTGCATTCTACCACGCATTATATACGTTGCTAAAAACCCCATATCTTTAAGACCTTAAATAATTATTTATGTGCATCACAAAAAGGTAACAGGGCAATAAAACGCGCTTGTTTTATCGCTGTTGATAGCTTTCGTTGATATTTAGCCCCTGTTCCAGTAATTCGACTAGGTACAATTTTACCAGTTTCAGTAACGTACTCACTCAATAAATCTAAATCTTTATAATCAATTAGTTGTCCGTCTTCCGAACTAAAACGACATGATTTTTTACGTCTCATATTACGAGCCATGATAATCCTCTAGTAATTTATAAATTATGACTTATTCAGCACTATCTGCTGATTCATTGTTTTTAGTCGCTTCTTTATTTTTAACTTCTGCCTCTGCTGCTTCTTTCGCCTTTCTAGCTTCATCTTCGGCGGTTTTTACTTTTTCAGCCGCAATTTTAGTTTCTTCGACAGCAGCTGCATTAGCTATTGGAGAAGGTTCAGTTATTGCAGTTTTTTTCAATAACGTCATGCTCCGTAAAATAGCATCATTAAAGCGAAAGCCACTTTCCAATTCGTCCAAGGTTACTTGATTACATTCAATATTCATCAGCACATAATGAGCTTTGTGAATTTTATTAATTGGATAAGCTAGTTGTCTACGCCCCCAATCTTCAAAACGATGAATCGTACCATCTGCCTCTGTAATAGTTGTTTTATAACGTTCTACCATAGCAGAAACCTGAGAACTCTGGTCAGGATGCACTAAAAAGACAATTTCATAATGTCGCATGATTTCTCCTTGCGGGTTACGCCTCCTACAGTGTCTTATATATTATAGTGAGGCAAGGATGAGTAAACTACTCATAATCCGCTATTATAATTTTTTTAAGTACTTTTCGCAAAGGAAAGTAATTAAATTTAATTGTTTTAATGGTTTTAAGCTTCACTTATTGCTTTATTGCTAACATCTAAATACAATTAAATTTATTATTTTAATGCCCTTTATTTTATGATTTATATTATCGCTATCCGCGAATTTAAAAACCAATTTTTATCCCCATTAGCTTGGGTTATTTTAGCGGTATTACAATTTATCTTTGCTTATCTTTTTTTAACCCAAGTTGAAGCCTTTAATAGCTATCAAGGAAGGCTTGCCGGAATTGATAATGCCCCAGGGTTAACCGATGTCGTTATCATGCCTTTATTTTCTAATGCCGCAGTTATTTTACTTTTAGTTACCCCATTATTAACCATGCGTTTAATTTGTGAAGAACGGCGTAATCAAACTTTTTCACTATTATTATCTGCACCTTTAAGATCTTATGAAATTATTTTTGGAAAATACTTAGGTTGTTTAGGGCTATTAATGACGGTAATTACCTTATTTACTTTAATGCCATTATCATTACTGATGGGAGGGACATTAGATTTTGGTAAATTATTTTGTAACATCCTCGCCTTAAGTTTATTGGTGGCGGCATTTAGTGCGGTAGGACTTTATATGTCTGCTATTGCTTCGCATCCAACGATTGCTGCCATCAGTAGTTTCGGTTTATTGATAGTGCTATGGATGTTAGATTTAAGTCGTAATATTCGCCAGCATCATAGTGAATTATTTGATTATTTATCTTTACTTAATCATTTTCAATCCATGCAAACAGGATTATTAAAAAGTGAGGATGTTAGTTATTTTTTATTATTTATTGCCACTTTTATTGCTTTAAGTATTCGTCGTTTAGAAAATGACAGGTTACAAACATGAAAGCTTTAAAAACTCGCTTAATTACTTTAGCAATATTACTATTACTCAGTAGTTTAACTTTTTTAAGTCATCAGTATTCCACTCAATTTGATTTGACCCTTAATGCACGAAATACTTTATCAAAAGCTAGTTTTAAATTATTGGAAACATTAGACGCACCGATTAAGGTTACCGCTTATCTTCGGCAAGGTTTACCTATCCGCCAACAAATCAGCCAATTAATTCAACGTTATCAAGTTTATAAAGCCAATATCACGCTTGAATTTATTGATCCAACAATAGATCTTCAAGCGGCAAAAACTTTAAACATAGGTAAACAAGGTTTAATTGTAGTTTCTTATCAACAACGTACTGAAAAAATTACTTTTTTAGATGAATCAAGTTTTACTAATGCTTTATTGCAACTTTCTCATAGCAGTCAACGCTGGGTTAGTTTTTTAAGTGGACATGGAGAACGTTCCCCCGAAGGTAAGGCTAATTTTGACTTAGGTTTATTTGCGAAAGAATTAGCACGGCGACATATTAATGCTCAAACATTAAATCTTATAGAAGTGAATAGTATTCCAGATAATACGGCATTGTTAGTCCTTAGCGCACCTCGTATTGCATTACTTGCAGGTGAAATCACGCTTATTCAAAATTATATAAAACGGGGGGGGAATTTATTACTATTAACGGACCCCGAAGATAAGTATTTAAAACCACTAGAGCGTCAACTTGGGATTAATAAATTAGCGGGAACAATCATTGACACCCATTCAAATCTTTACGGGGTAGATGACCCAAGTTTTGTGTTAGTCAGTCGTTACAATCGCCATCCTGTTACCAAAGGGATGCAAAGCATAACGGTTTATCCTAGAGTTGCGGCGTTTGAATGGTCTGAAACCACAAATTTTAGTATTGAACCTCTTTTAAAAACAGTTGAACAAGCCTGGACAGAAACCGATGAAATTAAAGGAAAAATTAAATTCAATCCCAATACACAGGAAGTCACTGGCGTTTTAAATATTGCGTTAGCATTAACACGTAACTTAAAAAAAGGAACTCAGCAGAGAATTGTTGTTATTGGAGATGGAGATTTTTTATCTAATACTTTCCTTGGTAATGTGGGTAATTTAGAAATGGGTTTAAGATTATTTAACTGGCTCATTCATGATGACCAATTTATCGACATTCCCATTAAAGTGGCGGGTGATAAAACATTAAAATTAACTTCGCTTGCCATCGGAATAATGGGGTTTGGCTTTTTATTTATCATTCCTATCGTTTTAATTGCAGTTGGCTTTTTTATTTGGTATAAACGTAAACGGCGTTAAATTAAAAAACGTTTTGGGTATCTTTCATAAAAATTATCTAAGTGACTCACTGCTCTTTAATTTTTATCTATAATAAATAGAAAATACCTGTCTTTACCTTTTAATTATTAAGGAATCTTATGATCTATGCAAACCCGAATACAGATAATGCTATTGTTTCATTTAAACCGCGTTATGAAAATTATATAGACGGTCAATGGATCGCCCCCGTAAAAGGGGAGTATTTTGTCAATCGAACCCCAGTCACAGGCGAAGTTATTTGTGAAATTCCTCGATCAACCGCAGAAGACATTGAATCTGCCTTAGATGCCGCTCATGCCGCTAAGGAATCATGGGGACAAACCTCAGTAACAGAACGTTCTAATATTTTACTAAAAATTGCCGATAAAATTGAGGCGAATATAGAACTATTAGCAGTTGCAGAATCTTGGGATAATGGTAAAGCCGTGAGAGAAACTTTAGCCGCAGATATTCCATTAGCAATGGATCATTTTCGTTATTTTGCAGGGTGTATTCGCGCTCAAGAAGGGGGGATTAGCGAAATAGATAAAAATACTGTGGCGTATCATTACCATGAACCCTTAGGGGTTGTCGCCCAAATTATTCCGTGGAATTTCCCTATTCTAATGGCAGTATGGAAATTAGCGCCCGCACTGGTTGCAGGGAATTGTGTTATTTTAAAACCCGCTGAACAAACCCCTGTTTCTATTTTAAAATTAATTGAAATTATAGGGGATTTATTACCCGCAGGTGTTTTAAATATCGTTAACGGTTATGGGGCAGAAGCAGGACAAGCCCTTGCCAGCAGTACTCGTATTGCTAAGATCGCCTTTACAGGGTCAACGCCAACAGGCTCTCATATTTTAAAATGTGCCGCTGAAAACATTATTCCTTCCACGGTTGAATTAGGGGGGAAATCTCCCAATATATTTTTCGCCGATGTCCTAGACCAGGAAGATGCATTTGTTAGTAAATGTATTGAAGGGGCTGTATTAGCATTTTTTAATCAAGGTGAGGTTTGCTCTTGCCCCTCTCGGTTATTAATCCAAGAATCTATTTACGATGCTTTTATTGCCAAAGTCATTGAACGTTCTCAAAAAATTAAACGCGGTAATCCCTTAGATACTGAAACCATGGTGGGCGCACAAGCCTCACAAGAACAGTTTGATAAAATTTTAGATTATATTCAAATTGGTAAAAATGAAGGCGCAGAAATCCTCATTGGCGGCGCAGTTGAAAATATTAATGCCTCATTAGACAATGGTTATTATATTCAACCCACCCTCATGAAAGGTACAAATAATATGCGTATTTTTCAAGAAGAGATTTTTGGCCCCGTAGTTTCTGTAACCACTTTTAAAGATGAGGCAGAAGCATTATCTATTGCGAATGATAGTGAGTTTGGTTTAGGCGCAGGTTTATGGACACGAGACATGAATCGGGCTTATCGGATGGGACGCGGTATAGAAGCAGGTCGTGTATGGACAAATTGTTATCATCATTATCCTGCTCATGCAGCTTTTGGAGGATATAAGAAATCAGGCATTGGGCGTGAAACTCATAAAATGATGCTAGATCATTATCAACAAACTAAAAACATTATTACCAGTTATGATATTAATCCTTTAGGTTTCTTTTAACTAAAGATTTATTCTATAAATTTCCAAGTATTTTGATCTCTTGGAAATTTTATATTACCAGGAAAAATTATGAGTGCATTAGAAAAAATCAGTTATTTTACCGAAGAAGCCTATCTTCATTATGAGCAAACAGCATTGATTAAACATGAGTATATTGATGGACAAATTTATGTAATGGCAGGCGCAAGTCAAAGTCATAATTTAATTACAGGTAATTTGTTTTTTAATCTGCGTAATGCAAAGGGAAAAGAAGAATGTTTACTATTTGCATCAGACATGAAATTAAGAATCCCTTTCAGTCATAGTTATTATTACCCCGATGTAATGTTACTCTGCCAGCGTTCGAGTCAAGATGATGACTACTACAAACATAATCCTTGTTTTATTGCTGAAGTGTTATCAAAAAGCACTCAATCAATAGATAAACGAGAAAAATTATTAAATTACCAAAAGATTAGCACCTTACGTTATTACCTAATGGTGGATAGTACCAAACAACAGGTAGACTACTTACAGCGTGATGATGTCGGTGATTGGCAACGAGCAACGCTTGAAAAAGATGAAAGCTTAATAATTCAATGCAAAGATTATCAAGCAACTCTAACTTTAGAATCAATTTATGAAGATATTAAATTGCCTCTTGTTGAAAAATAAAATCTCATCCCCATTGTCGTGGTAAGTATATTTTTAACACAGGAAATAAATAAAAAATGACTGTAGAAGCAAAAAAAGAAACCCTTGGTTTTCAAACTGAAGTTAAGCATTTATTACATTTAATGATTCACTCCTTGTATAGCAACAAGGAAATATTTTTACGTGAATTGGTTTCTAATGCCTCTGATGCGGCGGATAAATTGCGTTTTGAAGCCCTCTCTAATGATAGTCTTTATGACGGTGATAGTGAATTAAAAATTAATATCGCTTTTGATAAAGAAGCCCGTACCGTCACCGTAGCAGATAATGGAATTGGGATGACGCGTGAAGAAGTCCAAGAACATATTGGAACGATTGCAAAATCAGGGACTAAACAGTTCTTTGATGCATTAACAGGCGACCAAGCTAAAGACAGTGAATTAATTGGACAATTTGGCGTTGGTTTTTATTCTTCATTTATTGTTGCTGATAAAGTCACCTTAATAACTCGAAAAGCTGGAAGTGACGTAGCAACCTGTTGGGAATCTGCGGGAGAAGGCGATTACACTATTGAAGCGGTTGAAAAAGAAACACGTGGAACTGAAATTGTTTTACATCTTAAAGAAAGTGAAGATGAATTTTTAGATGCTTATCGTCTACAATCTATTGTCAAGAAATTCTCAGATCATATTTCTTTACCGATCATTATGGATAAAGAAATTCCTGCTGAAACTGATGAAGAAGGCAAAGAAACTGCCCCTGCGCGTATCGAAGACGAAGTAGTAAATAGTGCTTCGGCTTTATGGATGCGTTCTGAAGATGACATTTCTGACGATGAATATAATGAATTTTACAAACATGTTAGTCATGATTATCAAGAGCCATTAGCACATATTCATAGTAGACTTGAAGGCACAACAGAATACAGTTTATTACTTTATATTCCAAGTCACGCCCCTTTTGATTTATGGGATAAAGATGCAAAACATGGGGTAAAACTTTATGTGCGTAAAGTTTTTATCACCGATGATGCCGAACAATTAATGCCTCGCTATTTACGTTTTGTACGCGGTGTTATTGATACGGATTCTCTACCTTTAAATGTTTCTCGTGAAATTTTACAACAAAGTAAAAAAATCAGCATCATCAAAGGCGGGGCTGTTAAACGCATCTTAAAATTATTAAATACGTTAGCCAATGATGAAGATCAGAGTAAATATACCAGCTTTTGGAAAGAATTTGGTAATGTGATTAAAGAAGGCGTGATTGAAGATCATAACAACAAAGATAAGGTTGCTAAATTATTACGTTTTTCTTCGACCCATAGTGATGCCGAGGCTCAAAATGTTTCATTAGCTAATTATGTTAGTCGAATGAAAGAAGCACAAGAACATATTTATTATGTGACCGCAGATTCTCATGCGGCTGCTAAAAATAGTCCACATTTAGAAATTTTCCGTAAAAAAGGCATTGAAGTCTTATTAATGTCAGATCGTGTTGATGAATGGTTATTATCTAACTTAAATGAATTTGAAGGTAAACATTTACAATCAGTTGCTAAAGGTGAACTAGATTTAGATAAATTAGATAGCGAAGAAGATAAAAAAGACCAAGAAGAAGCAACTAAAGACTTTGAATCGGTTTTAAAACAAATCAAAGAAGTATTAGGCGATAAAGTGAGCGAAGTGCGTTTAAGTCATCGTTTAACTGACTCTCCTGCTTGTTTAGTAACAGGCGCACATGATATGAGTTTAAATATGGAACGTATCATGAAAGAAGCTGGACAAGATTTAAGTATGATGGGAATGGGCGGCATTAAACCTATTTTTGAAATCAATTCAACCCATGCTTTAATCACTAATATTAAAAATGAGCAAGATGATGAGCGGTTTGCCGATATTACTCAAATATTATTTGACCAAGCTATTTTAAGTGAAGGCGGTCAATTAGAAAACCCAACAGAATTTGTTCATAAATTAAATGGTTTATTACAAAGTTTGTTAAAATAAGCAGGATGAAAATAGCTGATATTTAGTTGAATTTTTATCATCTTTATGAAATCAAGAGGTCGGTTTACCCGACCTTTTTTATGAAAGTTAATAATAAATTTAGCGAGGGAATGATAGAAATGTCACTACAATTAGATAATAAAACTATTGAGATAAGCCCTGAAATTCAATCATTGGCATTATATGGTTATGCTATCTTCTCATCATTTATTGCCACAAAAGCGAATAATAACTGGAAAATAAAAGGGTTAGAATTGCATTTATCCCGTCTTGAAAGAGATTCCAAAGCAATATTTTCTTTATTAATTGATAAAGAAAAAATTAAACAAGAAATTATAAACTTTTTAAGCCTACATATTGACCAACAATCAATAATAGTTAGAGTGACTTTGTTCCCTAAAAACTTTTCGTTAGCAAAACCTGAAAAAATAGTGGATATTCATATCCTTATTTCTGCTCGCACCCATCATGTATTAAAAAATAACTCCTTAAAATTGACTGTTATTAATGAACATCGAGTTTTTGCCCAATACAAAACTACCAATATGATGGCTAATTTACATGTGCGTGCTATCGCACATAATCATGGTTTTGATGATGGGTTAATGTCTGTCGATGGACTTATAACTGAAGGAGCAACATGGAATATATTTTTTTTTGATGGTAAAAATTTAATTACACCTGATTTATCAAATAATTTATTGCTTCCAGGTGTTACTAGGCAAATATTAATTAGTAATAGTACTCAATATGGAATAACAGTTTTAGAAAAACAAATTTTAGCATCAGATCTTAAAAATTATAAAGCAGCATTTATTACCAATTCTGCCATTGGGGTTGCCACTGTTTCTTCTATTGATGATATTATATTTAATCAAAATAATACAATTACAAAAATAGTGTTAAAAAGTTACAATACTTTTCCAGATTCAATTTTATAAATTGCTAGATTATTGATAATCTTTTGTTGTTAAAATACCTTGAATATAATTCTCAAAGGTAAAATAGTTTTTAACAAAATTTTGGATTTCTTGTTTATCAATAGATTTTATATCTTCTAATGTGCTTAAAATAGTCTCAAAAGAATCTTGATGTTTTAAATTATACTCTATATTTTCTAACCAAAAACTATTACTCTTTATTGATTTTTTATAATAATTTTCCATCATTACTTTATAGTTATCAAGATATTTCTGCTCGATACCGTTAATTTTAATAGCTTCAATTGTTTTATTAACTAAACTAATCACTTCACTAGTCTTTTTAGGGTCGCAGGTAAAACTCGTAACAGATAAAAACTTAGCTTTAGGAATTCGACTAATAAAACTATTCAAGCTAATACTATAAACACTAGATTTTTCTTCTCTAATTAATTCGTTAAGTTTTACATTAACAATATGGCTAACAGCATTAGCAATTATTGTTTTTCTTAATGAAAAATCACTTTCTTTATTTAATAAAAGCACCACATCACTTCTATTTTCAGGGTTGGTTTTTCTAATAACTTTATGTTGCCCTTTACGAGTATTAATCTCTAAATCTCGATAATGATCTCTTTTTTGAGCATTAGCTGGTAAGGAAGCAAGATAAAGGACTATATTTTTTTCAAAATCTTGTTGATTAATATCGCCAACGAACACAAAGGTAAAATCAGCTGCATTGTTAAAATGATTTTGATAAATTGTTTTTAACTTTTTTAAAGTTAATGATTCTATGTCATTTTTATTTCTAAAATATTGGACTCTAAAATGTTTCTTATAAAGGAAATCTATTAACTCTTCAGAATAGAGCATAGTAGGTTGACTTTTTTTAGCTTCAAGATTTTTATTGATCTCTCTTTTATAATTACTAAAAATATTTTCTTCAAATCTAGGCTGAGTAAAAGTTAAGTAAATTAATTCAAAAGCAGTCTCCATATCACTTTGTATGCCATAACCTTCGATATTTTCATATAAATCTCCAATACTTGACCACGCCTCGGCAATTTTTCCTGCATTAATACGGCTAATATCATCAACAGAATAGTCCCCATAACCACTTTTACCTGCAATAACATCAGCAGATAGCGCATTAAAATAGTCAGCATCCTTTTCTAATGAGCCCCCCTTCACTAAATGCACTAAAACTAAAATTGTCTTTTTTAAAATCGGTTTTTTTAAAAAAAACGTTAATACCATTAGATAATAAGTATTCATTTACTCCAATATTCTGATGATAATGAGAACTTTTAATAGTACCTTGTTGAGGTTTTTCCGCTAACAAAATCCCAATTTTTTTATCAGGATAAATTTTAGTTTTAATTTTTAACGCATTAGTAAGTAATGTTTGAGTTTGTATTAAAGATAATGCTTTTTGTTGATCTTTTTGAGGGGTTTTATAAAGAAAAATCTGGTTTTTATTGGTTAGAATTTTCTTAAAATAATCATTAATTTCTTCTAAAGTAATTTGCGCTAATAATTCTTTAGTAATAAAAAAATTATTTTGGGTGTTTAAATAAGTAGATTTATTTAAAATACTATCAGTAATTTTCGTAGTATAAGTTAGGCTTTTTTTATCATCACTTTCAATGTAAGATTTTTTAAGAGGGGCGAATAAATAAAGTTTTGCAAGCTTCAATTCGTTAAAATTAAAACCATGTTGATTAACTCGCGCTATTTCTTTAAATAACCTTTTTTCAGCGATTTCGTATTTAGATTTTTCAATGTCTAAACTAAAATCAGTAATATCAACCCCTGTTACTAATTTATAATTGGATAGCGATGCGGAAATAAATGGTGGACTGATTTCTTTTTTTATTTCTGTTAACCGATCATTAAAAATAGAATGAGCCAATGACCGTATTAATGCTGTTTTCTTTTTAATTTTTGAATTAACTGGTTTATGTTCACCAATAATTTTTAAAACAAATGAATAATCAGTGTATTCTTTATCACTAACACGTTGATAACGCGCATGATTCACAGGTAAAAGAATACGCAATGCTCTTTTTTTAGTTGATTTATTTTTAAGGCTAGAAAACTTTTCTTTAATCATAGCTTCAACTTTTTGACTATCAAAATCACCGACAACAACAAGACTCATAAACTCTGGTCGATACCAAGTTTCATAAAATTGTTTTGCAATAGCAACAGGTGCATTTTTAATAATTTCGGTTTTACCAATTGGGTCTCTTTGAGCATATTTTGCATTATTAAACAGCATTTCTTTAGTTTGGTTATACATACGTTGCCACAAATTTTTTCTAGCTCGTTTTTCTTCTAAAATAATCCCACGTTCTTTTTCAAATTCATTAACATCAAAACTTAAATTCCGCGCCCATTCTTCTAATATTTGAATTGTTTTTTCAAAATCTTTAGGTTTATCTGTTGGAACAGAAAGTTTATAAACCGTATTTTCATAGCTGGTATAAGCATTAACATGTGCTCCTATAAACATCCCTAATGTTTGTAAATACTCATCTAAGGTATTTTTTTCGTAATTTTTAGTCCCATTAAAAGCAAGATGTTCGACAAAATGAGCAAGTCCTTGTTGATTATCGTCTTCTTCCAATGAACCTACTTCAACAATTAATCTAAGTTCCGCTTGATTTTTAGGTTTATTATTTTTTAAAATGAAATATTTTAGCCCATTATTTAATTGCCCTCGTATAACATCTTTATTATATTCATAATTTATGGGTTGAAGATTTATCGTTTCACTAAATGCTGAGTGAGAAAATAATGATATTAAAAAAAATATCTTATTCAATAATTTCAATGTTCTGTTTCCTTATATTTGATAAATATTAGTTTGCATTGCTAGTTTAGTAAAACTATTTATCTTGGATTAATCTAACAGATTAGTACAGAGTTTATTTTTATTCTTTCAATACAATCTACACAGTTAAAAGTGATTGATATGATTTTGTCATAAAATATTAGTGAATAAAAATTTCATCTATCTTTTGAAATTTAGTGTAAACTGCCATTTTTAGCTCTAAAATTAGGTGTGAATCACTGAAAAGCTGATAGACTTTTAGAGTGTGTAATTATTTTCATCTCCGTTTTTAAACAATTAATTATGTCAACATTGATTAACTTCATAATCCAACCAAGCGATTCTCTTAATGGTGAAATCAGAGTTCCTGGTGATAAATCTATGTCTCACCGTTCAATTATGCTTGGATCTTTAGCAGAGGGGGTAACTCATGTTAAAGGTTTTTTAAATGCTGAAGATGCAATGTCTACGCTAAAAGCTTTTAGAGCAATGGGCGTGGAAATTACTGACCCTGTTAACGGTGAGGTAACTATTAATGGTGTAGGTAAATATGGGCTAAAAGCCCCTGAAAAACCATTGGATTTAGGTAATTCTGGTACTTCAATGCGATTGTTAAGTGGTTTGTTAGCAGGGCAAAATTTTGAGTGTACATTAACAGGCGATGAATCTTTATCATCGCGCCCTATGCGTCGGGTGACAGAGCCACTAGCATTAATGGGTGCTAATATTAAAACCCAAGCTAATGGTTCTGCTCCCCTTCATATTAGTGGAACAAAAAAATTACAAGGTATAGATTATGTTCTACCTATGGCAAGTGCGCAAGTCAAATCTTGTTTGTTATTAGCAGGAATCTATGCTATAGGTGAAACTAAAATCACAGAACCTGCACCTACACGTGACCATACAGAAAGAATGCTCAATGGTTTTGGTTATTCAGTTAAACGGCAAGGTAGTCAAGCGACTATTAATGGTAATGGAAAATTAACCGCAACAAATATTGATGTTCCTAGTGATATTTCTTCAGCTGCTTTCTTTTTAGTTGGTGCATCCATAGCACGAAATTCTGATGTTATTTTACGTCATGTAGGCATGAATCCAACACGTACAGGCGTTATTGATATTTTAAAATTAATGGGGGCTAATATCAGTATTTTAAACCCCCGTAAAGTAGGCGGTGAACCTGTTGCTGATTTACGAGTAATAAGTAGCTCATTAACAGGTATCAATATTCCCGAAAGATTAGTTCCTTTAGCCATTGATGAATTTCCGGTATTATTTATTGCCGCGGCTTGTGCTAAAGGGCAAACAATATTAATGGGTGCAGAAGAATTACGCGTTAAAGAATGTGACCGTATTCAAGTAATGGCAGATGGTTTAAAAACTTTAGGTATTGACGCACAAACTACTGCTGACGGAATGATTATTAAAGGTGGGAAAATAGGAGGGGGGGAAGTCGTTTCTCATGGAGATCATAGAATTGCAATGGCATTTTCCATTGCAGGATTAAGAGCATCAGCGCCAATTACCATTCAAAATTGCACCAATGTAAATACTTCTTTTCCTGAATTTCGTGAATTAGCAACTTCTTTAGGATTGCAACTACAGAGTATAGAGGTATGATTCCTGTTTTAACCATAGATGGGCCTAGCGGCGCGGGAAAAGGTACTGTAAGTCGTGTTATTGCCAAACAACTAGGCTGGCATTATTTAGATAGTGGCTCAATTTACCGTGCTTTAAGCATTGCCTGTTTACAGCAAAAAATTGATTTAAATAACCCCAAAGAGGTGATAAAAATTGCCGCAACCATTCAGTTAGAATTTAAGGGTGATAATGAACTAAAGGTAAAACTAAACGGTATAGATATTAGTAAACAAATAGGTTTAGAAACAACCGCTAATACAGCCTCCATTGTTGCCGCTATTCCTGAAGTTAGAACAATTTTATTACAAAAACAAAGAGCGTTTCAACAACCTCCAGGTCTCGTTGCTGATGGGCGAGATATGGGAACTGTGGTTTTTTTAACAGCCGAACATAAAGTATATTTAACTGCTAGTGCAGAAATAAGAGCAAAAAGACGATATAAACAGTTGATTAAAAAAGGAATAGATGCTAATCTTACAAAAATAATCAATGAGATACAAGCACGTGACAAACGTGATACTGAACGGAAAACCGCACCGTTAGCTAAAGCGACTAATGCTTTATATCTTGATTCCTCTGACTTATCTGCAACACAAGTCATAGAAAAAATACTAAATTTTATCCGTTAACGGATGTTCGTAGCTGTCTAATGGCAGCTTTTTATTAACTACATAGAAAATAAAGCTTGTTTGAGTGCCAGCAAGCATAGGAATGAATACAATGAGCGAAAGCTTTGCTGAATTATTTGAAGAAAGTTTAGCCCAGACGGAAATGCGTCCGGGTGCAATGCTAATGGGGACTGTCCTCGATATTGAAAACGAATATGTTATCGTTAGTACCCAGGCAAAATCTGAGGGTGTGATACCTAAATGGCAATTCCTAAATTCTGATGGCGATTTAGAAGTTGAAATTGGTGATGAAGTTGAAGTTGCCTTAGATTTATTTGAAGACGGTTTAGGCTCAACATTACTTTCTCGTGATAAAGCGAAGAAAAATAAAGCGTGGGGTGAATTGGAAAAAGCCTTTGAAGACGAAGAAACCATTAAGGGACGTATTAACGGTAAAGTCCGTGGAGGTTTTACTGTCGCAGTCGGTGCATTGCGTGCCTTCTTACCCGGTTCATTAGTTGATGTTCGTCCCATTCGTGATACAACCTTCTTAGAGGGGCGTGATCTTGAATTTAAAGTCATCAAAATTGACCAGAAACGAAATAACGTCGTTTTATCACGCCGTGCTGTGGTTGAAAAAGAATACAGTGCCGAACGTGAAGAGTTAATGAAAACACTGAAAGATGGGGCGATTGTTGCTGGTATCGTTAAAAACTTAACTGACTACGGTGCATTTATCGACTTAGGTGGTATTGATGGTTTATTACATATTACCGACATGGCATGGCGTAGAGTTCGCCATCCTTCTGAATGTGTTGAAATTGGTCAAGAAGTTCAAGTTAAAGTTCTTAAATTTGATAAAGAAAAAACCAGAGTTTCATTGGGCATGAAACAAATGGGAGAAGATCCTTGGCAAAATATTGCTCGTCGTTACCCAGCAGGACAGCGTGTATTTGGTAAAGTTAATAACCTAACAGATTACGGTTGTTTTGTTGAAATTGAAGAAGGCGTAGAAGGTTTAGTTCACGTTTCTGAAATGGATTGGACTAATAAAAATGTTAATCCTGCAAAAGTTGTGCAGTTAGGTGATGAAGTTGAAGTCATGATCCTAGAAATAGACGAAGAGCGTCGTCGTATTTCTTTAGGAATGAAACAATGTAAAGTTAATCCTTGGGAAGAATTTGCAGCAACGCACAATAAAGGCGAAAAAATTAGCGGTAAGATCAAGTCTATCACTGATTTTGGTATCTTTATTGGTTTGGAAGGCGGTATTGATGGCTTAGTACACATGTCAGATATTTCGTGGAAAGAACATGATGAGGAAACTATTCGTGATTATAAGAAAGGCGATGAAGTTGAAACCGTTATTCTTGCTGTTGATCCAGAACGTGAGCGCATATCATTAGGTGTTAAACAGCTAGAACAAGATCCTTTCCAAAATTATATTGCGGCAAATGAAAAAGGAAGTTTAATTAAAGGGATCGTTAAAGAAGTTGATGCAAAAGGTGCTGTTATTACTTTAGCTAATAATATTGAAGGTTATTTACGTGCCTCTGAAATTCAACGTAATCGTGTTGAAGATGCAAGAACCTTATTAAAAGAAGGTGATGAAATAGAAGCTAAGTTTATTGGTGTTGATAAGAAAAGCAAGTCAATTTCTTTATCTATTAAAGCAAAAGAAACTGATGTTGAATCAACAACTATGAAAGATTACTCTAAGCAAGCTTCTGGCACTGCAACATTAGGTGATATTTTTAAGCAGATGGATAAATAAAGCCTTTGAAAATCAAATGATATTAATAACTTAAGTTATTAAAAATATTTGTAAATTTACTAAATAATTATCTATAAATCAGTAGTCGTCTTTAATTACGAGGATTACTGATTTTATTTTTTACAGGGTAAAAAGTGACAAAATCAGAATTAATTGAAGCACTTGCTAAACAACAACCCAATTTAGCAATTAAAGATGTTGAACTCGTGGTTAAATGTATTCTTGAACAAATGAGTCAATCGCTATCAAGTGGTGATAGGATTGAGATTAGAGGTTTTGGTAGTTTTTCATTACATTATCGTCCACCACGTATAGGTAGAAATCCTAAAACAGGGGGGTCTGTTGCCTTAGCTCTAAAATATGTTCCCCATTTTAAACCAGGTAAAGAGCTACGAGAACGAGTTAATGATTCGCGTGAAAAATATCCCTCCATTCAATAATTTTTTAGAAATGAAAAATGAAAAATGAAAAATGAAAAATGAAAATTTATTAACTTGAATAATTATATTTTAATAGTCCTTTAAAATATGCAATAGCTTTAGGTTTTCCAACCTAATTGATAGTTTTCACGCTCTTCAGCCTTTGTAATGCAAGAGCGTGTAACTATCAAAGTCACATCTTCCATGACGTAAAACTATAATCTCTAAATGCTGATGATGAATGTAAACAATCTTCTTTCTTTTCAAGTTCATGGTAACTCAGGACATAATAGCGATATTGCAGGAAACATTGAGGTTTTCTTGACTTTTCTTCAGAACCTTTCAGGAAAATCATTAACAGATATATTTGCATTGATTATGCCTGGAATAACAGAGATGACCAATGTTCACCCCCTATTGGTTCATTTTCCTATTGCATTTCTAAGTAGTTTTTTCATTATTGATTTTATGGGGTCAGTTTTAAAGAAAACAAACTGGCGTACTGTTGCCAGTGGTTTGCTTTATTTAGGAACAGTTAGTGTTTTATTTGCAGTTATAGCAGGTTTTATTGCCGCAGATTCAGTTTCTCATGCTAAAAATGTTCATGTGATTATGGAGCGACATAAGATATTAGGTTTATCAGTATTATCATTAGCGTTTATTTTGTCGGGATGGCGTTTATTAACACGGGAACAAATTAAAGGTGTAGCTAATATTTTTCATCTGATTTTATCGGCATTGTTATCAATATTAATAACCTTAGGTGCTGATCTGGGAGGACTTATGGTTTATAAATATGGGGTTTCTGTTGAAACAACTATGGACAAGATGGAAGATGCTTTTCAAGAGCATAGTCATAATCATAATCATTAAAGATTTTAAACGTAGATTCAAATAACTCGTGTAAATATTAATGATCGAAATCTTGTGCCAACTTTAGTAAAGAATTTCATAGGGAAGGTATTTGCGGATAAAGGTTATATTTCACAACAACTGGTTAATAAAAGCTTATGTATTTTTTAGATATTTCAAAGTATTTACAACAACTTCCTTCCGATTTACAAAAATCTACCGCAAATACTATTGCTCAGTTTGAAGAAAAACTAATAGAATCATCGCTTATTCTTCCTGATAATCACGCAGTTAAAGAATCATTAGTTAAAGTTTTTTGTTGTAGTCAATTTATAACCGAAAGTTGCATTCGTCTACCCTCATTATTAATTGATTTAATTAGCTCAGAAGCCTTATTCTCTAGCCGACATCGGCAAACCTATAAAAACTATTTAACCGAACAAACCATTAGTGATGAAAACGAATTAATGCGAATATTGCGTTTATTTCGTCGCCGTGAAATGGTGCGTATTGCATGGCGTGATTTAGCAGGTTGGTCAGATTTAAATGAAACCTTACAGGATTTAACCGCTTTAGCAGAAACCTGCATTGAAACCGCCTTAGACTTTCTTTATCAGCAAGCCTGTAAACAACGAGGAATGCCTGTTTTAACAAATGGCACTCCAATTAATATAGTTGTTCTTGGTATGGGAAAATTAGGCGCGTGGGAACTTAATTATTCCTCTGACATTGATTTAATTTTTGCTTATGCAGAAGATG
This sequence comes from Methylococcaceae bacterium, assembly GCA_030627205.1. Taxonomy (GTDB): domain Bacteria; phylum Pseudomonadota; class Gammaproteobacteria; order Methylococcales; family Methylomonadaceae; genus WTBX01. The sequence continues at coordinate 16,842 of DAOUSN010000005.1, read as the reverse complement.
GGGTTTTAAATGATAGAAAAAAAACTACTTATAGTGAATTTTTTAGCCGTCTTTGTCGAAGTTTAGTTAAAGTTTTAGATGCAGTCACCATGGATGGTTTTGTGTTTCGTACTGATATACGCTTACGTCCTTTTGGTGAGAGTGGGGCAATTATTATGACTTTTGAGGGCATGGAAAACTATTATGTCACCCAAGCACGTGAATGGGAACGCTATGCGATGATTAAAGCGCGTCAGGTTGCGGGTGATTTTGATAGTGGTAAGCAATTAATGGCGATGTTAAAACCTTTTGTCTATCGACGTTATCTGGATTACGGAGCATTTGAGGAATTACGCTCATTAAAAACCCAGATTTCTCAAGAATTACGTCGCAAAGAAGGTATGGATAATATTAAGTTGGGTTATGGTGGTATTCGAGAAATTGAATTTATTGGACAAGCATTTCAATTGATACGAGGTGGACAGGAAGTAGGTTTGCAACAGCGTGGTATTTTAACAATTTTAAAACATTTAGGTGAATTGAAATTACTCTCCGAGGATAATGCACAACAACTAAGTGAATCGTATTGTTTTTTACGCCGTGTTGAAAATCATATTCAGCAATATCAAGATAAACAAACTCATGATTTACCTAAAGATAAAATCGTGCAACAGATTTTAGCGTATTCTTTAGATTTTCCCAACTGGGATTCTTTTTTAGTCCAATTAAATGTGGTCAGAAAACAGGTACAAAATGATTTTGAAGAGGTTTTTTCAGTTTCTAAACAAAATGAAAAACCACAAGAAAGTCTTTTACTCTGGCAGGGAAGAATAAATCAAGATGACTTTTCTAATTTAAAATTTAAAGATTTTAAGATTGTTGCAAAAATATTGAATAATTTTAAAAATACACATGCGATTAAACGACTTACAACGAAAGGATTGGCAACTTTAGAACGGTTAATGCCTAAATTAATTGATGCGGTTTCTCAAACTGAAAATAGCGATGAAACCTTAAAACGTCTTTTAAATTTATTTGAAGCAGTTGCGGGGCGTAATGTTTATTTATCATTATTAGCAGAAAATCCACAAGCATTAAAACAATTGGTTAAACTTTCTGCTGCCAGTAAATGGGTCTGTGATTATTTAGCCCGTTACCCCATTTTATTTGATGAGTTACTCGATACCCGTACTTTATATGAGCCTTTAGAAAAACAGGTTTTAACACAGCAATTACAACAACAACTAGCAAAGATTGATGTAGATGATGAAGAGCAAATTATGATCGAATTACGTCAATTTAAACATCTAAATGTTTTACGGGTTGCTGCCGCTGATATTATGGACAAAATTCCGTTGATGGTTGTTAGTAATTATTTAACGACAATTGCGGAAACTATTGTTAATTATGTGGTTAATTATAGTTGGCAAAGGCTAACGATAAAACATGGTTTTCCTATTAATACCAGTGAAGAAGTCACAGGGTTTGCGGTTTTAGGGTTTGGTAAATTAGGAGGGATTGAATTAGGTTATGGTTCAGATTTAGATATGGTATTTTTATATGACTGTGAAAGTGGTCATGCGATGACGGATGGTAAAAAATCAATTCCAAATACTCAGTTTTATGGGCGTTTAGGGCAAAAAATTCGTCATCTTTTAGATACAAAAATGCTCTCAGGATTATTATATGAAGTTGATATGCGTCTTAGACCTAGCGGTAACTCTGGCTTATTAGTGTCTCATATTAAAACCTATGAAAATTATTTTAACAAGGAAGCTTGGACGTGGGAACATCAAGCCTTAGTTAGGGGTCGTTTTATTGCAGGTGATAAACAGTTACAAACAGAATATGAGACTATTCGTCAGCGTATTTTACGTTTACCAAGAAACCTGGTAACACTTAAAACTGATGTTCGTGAAATGCGTGAAAAAATGCGTGAGACCTTAGCAACAGAAAATGAGGGGCAATTTGATATTAAACAAAGTAGAGGTGGGATTGCTGATATAGAATTTATGGTGCAATTCGGGGTTTTATCACAAAGTTCAATCCATTCTGGATTAACAACTTTCACGGATAATATTAGATTAATAGAAGAATTAGCAGTTCATAAATTTTTTACATCTGAACAGGCTCAACTTTTAACAACGGCTTATTGTCATTATCGAGACTATGGTCATCGTCAGGTTTTACAAGGTCATAAAGCAATTGCAAAAAATGATGTTTTTGCAGAGCAACAAGTATTTATTGAAGAAATATGGATGAAAATAATGGGTTGATATAATCCTAAATAGTTATAAATTATTAGATATAACTAGAGGTTATTAGTGGCAACCTATACGATGTTAAAATAATCATGCTCATCTATTTCAATTAAAACAGGTAAACGAATGCTTATAAAAACATCTAAGTTACGAGGTGATTTTTTTGGAGGATTAACCGCAGGAGTGGTCGCGCTTCCTTTAGCATTAGCATTTGGATTGCAGTCAGGCATGGGGGCAATAGCTGGACTTTATGGTGCAATTGCTATTGGAATGATTGCCGCATGGTTTGGTGGTACACCAACACAAATTAGCGGTCCTACAGGGCCTATGACCGTTGTGTCTGCTGTGGTTATAGCGAGTGCAATTGAAACTTACGGTAGCTTAAATTCCGCAATGGGAACAATCATTGCTATATTCTTATTATCAGGTTGTTTTCAAATTTTATTAGGTGTATTTAAAATTGGGCATTATATTCGTTATATGCCTTACCCTGTTGTTTCAGGTTTTATGAGTGGTATTGGTGTTATTATTATTGTCTTACAAATTTTTCCTTTTTTAGGGCATAGATCACCTAAAGGAATACCTGATATTTTTATAGGAATACCTGATATTTTAGGAAAAGCTAATTTTACTGCGGTTGTTTTAGCAATAGCGACGATGACTATTATTTATTTATTTCCTAAAATAACTAAACTAATTCCTAGTGCATTAGTTGCTTTAATTATCCTCACAATTATCTCTACATTGATGGAACTTGATGTTACTATTATTGGCGATATTCCAGAAGGATTACCAAAATTACAACTTAGCAAATTAGCAGAAGTTGATTTAACTAGCCCAATGTTAATTATTATTCCTGCTATTACCTTAGCTACACTAGGGACAATAGATTCATTGCTGACATCTATTGTGGCAGACAATATGACCAAAACACAGCATAAAAGTAATAAAGAATTAATTGGACAAGGTTTAGGTAATATAGCGGCGGCTATAATTGGTGGGATACCAGGTGCAGGGGCAACTATGCGAACAGTAGTTAATATTAATTCTGGTGGAAAAACTCGTCTTTCTGGAGTTATTCATAGTTTAGCGTTATTAATTGTTTTATTAGGTGCAGGTGGTTATGCAAAATTAATTCCATTACCCGTATTAGCAGGGATTTTAATTACCGTGGGTATTGGTATTATTGATTATAAAGGGATTAAACATATTCCTCATGTACCCCGCGCGGATTCGGTGATTATGCTTATTGTTTTAGGGTTAACGGTATTCGTAGATTTATTACAAGCAGTTGCAGTTGGGTTAGTTTTAGCATCAATCTTATTTATGAAAAAAATGAGTGATATAGCAGAATCCAATTCTGCTGTTGGTTTTGTTGGACAATTTGCCCGTGAAGAAGCTTGGGATGATGAAGAAAATATTTCAGAAGCAATGAAAACGCAAGTTTATATTAAACATTTTGATTCTCCGATTTTCTTTGGTTTTACCACTAAATTTCAAAAAATGTATCGTGAATCACCTGATGTTAAAGTTATTATTATGCGGATGTCTAAAGTGCCATATATAGATCAATCAGGAATTTATGCGATTGAAGATGCGGTACTATCCTTACAGGAAAAAGGAGTGATAATACTGATGACGAAGATACAAGAACAACCTAAAGATATGTTAAAGAATATAGGCTTAATTCCCAATTTAATTCCAGAAAAATATTTGTTTGCTGATTTTAGGTGTTGTATTAAAGCTTTGGAAGCAGGTGAAATAATCTATTTAGAAAACTAGCCTTTTTATATCTATTATCTTCTAATAATTAACTATTCCAACCAATAAAACTTATCATTTAATGAGCTATTCAAAACAAATTTTCAACCTAGAATGCCAACAATGCCCACGATTAAGCTCTTTTTTAAAGGATGTCAAACAACAATACCCACATTATCACGCCTTACCTGTAGCGCCTTTTGGTGATAAAAAAGCTCAATTATTAATTGTTGGATTAGCTCCAGGTATGCACGGTGCAAATGCAACAGGGCGACCATTTACAGGGGATTATGCAGGATTATTGTTATACCAAGCATTATATGATTTTGGTTTTAGTAATAAACCTACCTCTGAATCCTTAACTGATGGATTAGAACTTAAAAATGCCAGAATTACCAATGCGGTTAAATGTTTACCTCCTCAAAATAAGCCAACTGGCTCAGAAGTGACTCTTTGTAATCATTATTTAGCCGCAGAAATACAAACGTTACCCAACAAGGCGGTTATTTTAGCATTAGGTGGTCTTGCACATAAGGCGATATTAAAAAGCTATCAATTAAAACTAAACAGTGCATTATTTGGACATAATGCAGTGCATTCTTTACCTGATGGGCATAATTTAATTAATTCTTATCATACCAGTCGTTATAACGTTCAAACAAAAAGATTAAATCATGATATGTTTGCTGATGTATTTAGAAAGATTGAAACATTGTTAATTTAATATTTTAAAATGGTTTGTTGATGAATATCTAAAACTGTTAATTCGAGCTATTTATTCATTTACGTTCTTGTTTTAATTAATACAAATTACTAAGACAAGGAAATTCTAGCAGTTGTTTTTGAATAGAGGAAAATTGAAAATTAGCTTCATTATAAATAGTTAAAATATGTTTAGCTGTTTTTTTTAAAGGCTGATAATTAACTAATTGTAGCTCTAACACTGAAATATCAGCTTCTGATGGGTCGTCACCTTTAGCAAAACGTTGTTCAACTCGCTGGCGTAAACAAGCAACCGAAACACATACATCTATAATAATAAAGTCGACTGCTAATTTTTTCGCTAATTTTTGTTGTTTAGCTAATGATTTAGGATGTAAAAAAGTTGCATCAACAACGACTGATGACTCTAGTTTTAATGCTACTTCCGCACTTTCTAATAAGTTTTGATAAGTTTTATAACTCATTTGTGGGGTATAAATTCCTTTACCCAACCTAGTTTTAGTTCGAGTTAAAGGTGCGTAACCTGCAAGACGTTTGCGAATAATGTCAGAATTAAGATGAATTGCAGGTAATTTTTTTGCTAATTTGGTTGCTAAGTAAGACTTACCACTACCACTTAACCCTCGCATGACAATTAAACATGGTGGTACTTTTTTAATCATGACTAATATATTTAGAATTTAATAACGCATTAAATTTACGTAAAGTAGGAATAATTTGCATCAGATCATTTTCTTCAGTGCAATCTTGACATCCTCCCCGCCCTGAACGTCGGGGTTTTACGCTACAATTGATAAAGACTCATATAGTTTAAGAAAAAATTTCGCTTAGAAAGCCTTGCATAGCAATCCATGAACGTCTATCAGAATCTGCTTGATAAACTGTTCCAAAATCAAGATCATTAGCATTAGGATTGGTAAATGCGTGCATTGTATTACCATAACTATGTAATTGCCAATCAGCTCCTTTTTCAGTTAATTCCTTTTGCAGCGTACAAACCAGTTCATTTGGCACCATTGGGTCATCATTACCATGTAACAATAAAACTTTAGCTTTAATTACTTGTTTTTTTAAGTTATCTGCTGTCCAAAATAAACCATGAAATGAAACCACACCTTTAATGTCAGCCCCTGTTCTTGCTAAATCTAAAACACATAAACCACCAAAACAAAAGCCAATGGCAGCGATCTTATTCTCATCTGTCCACGGGGTGCATTTTACGGCATAAAGAGCGGCACAAATGCGCTGTTGCAATAAAGATCTATTTTCCATAAATGGTTGCATTAACTGTGCGTTCTCCTCGACATTATTCCCATGAACCCCCTGACCATACATATCAACAGCAAAGGCAAAATATCCCATTGCGGCTAATTTTAAAGCTTTTTGAGTAACAAAATCGTCACGTCCTCCCCAAGCATGGCAAATTAAAACAGTAGGACGCATACCTTTAATAGTGTCATCATAAGCAAAAAACCCCTCTAATAACGTTTCACCATCAAGGTAATTTAGGGTGTTACTAATAATAGCCATTATAATTCTCCTTTATGAACCGATAGAATTATAAATAACAATTCGATTGACCATGGATTTAAATAGTTTGACAGCGGCTTTATGTTTAGGATGGTCTAAATAAGCTTGTAATGCCGTTTTATTTTTAAACGTAACTGTAATTAATACATCAAAGGTATCATCAACAATGGAACGATTACTTTTTTGAACCACGGAAACATTACGGTGAATAATACCAGGTAAATCATTTAGGGTTTTACTCGCGGTGATAAATTTATTACGAGCTTCCTCATTACCTGATTTATTTAGCCAAATCACAATTACATGTGTAATCACCTCATCTTTATCACTTGCATGAACTGGTGAGATTAAAAATAAACAGCTTAGAATTGCTAATTGAATAAAAACAATAATTTTTTTCATGAAAGTTTTCCTGATGTTTTTAAAGAGTTTAAAAAACCTTTTGAGGCGGCTTCGATCATAGTTAATACATTTTCAAACCCATGCTCACCACCATAATAAGGGTCTGGAACTTCGTGACAGTTAAGTTCTGGTGCGTAATCCAAAAAATAGCTTATTTTATTCTGGTATTGTATAGGGCAGGTATTTATTAAGGTTGTGTAATTATGATTATCCATCACTAATAAATAATCATAATCTTCAAAATCGCCATAAATTACTTTTCGAGCGCGTTGTGTTGATAAATCTATACCTCGTTCTTTGGCTACTTGTTGTGATCTATAATCTGGTTGCTCACCTATATGATAGGCATGAGTTCCTGCTGAGTCAATTTCAAATTGATTGGATAATGTGTGTTTATTAATCAATTGCCTAAAAACCCCTTCTGCGGTAGGTGAGCGACAAATATTACCCATGCAGATAAATAGTACCTTTATTTTTTTCATATTTTAAAGTTTAGTTAATATAATTTCATGACTCCTTTAGCCATTGCGCAACATCTTTGGCAAAATAGCTTAAAATTGCATCACATCCTGCTCGCTTAAAGCTCAGTAATGATTCTAAAACAACTTGTTTTTCATCTAACCAACCATTCATCGCTGCCGCTTTTAACATCGCATATTCACCGCTAACTTGATAAGCGAAGGTTGGAACAGCAAATTCATCTTTAACCCGCCGAATTATATCTAAATACGGCATTCCAGGCTTTATCATCACTATATCAGCACCTTCTTGTAAATCCAAAGCAATTTCACGTAATGCTTCATCAGAATTAGCGGTATCCATTTGATAACTATATTTATTTCCTCCACCTAAATTGCTGGCAGAACCAACAGCATCACGAAAAGGACCATAAAAACTTGATGCGTATTTAGCGGAATAAGCAAGAATTTGAGTGTGAATATAGCTCTCAGCCTCTAAAGCAGAGCGTATTGCACCAATACGTCCGTCCATCATATCAGAAGGAGCAACGATATCTGCGCCAGCTTCAGCATGAGATAATGCTTGCTTGACTAAAACCTCAACAGTCTCATCATTCATCACATAACCTTTTTTATTCACTAAACCATCCTGTCCATGAGTGGTAAAAGGATCTAAGGCAACATCAGTAATGATCCCTAACTGTGGAAAATTTTGTTTTAATACTCTCACACTGCGTTGTGCTAACCCCTCAGGATTATAAGATTCTTCCGCATAAGTAGATTTTTTATCAGTCTCCGTCACAGGAAAAAGTGCAATAGCCAAAATGCCTAATTCAACTAAATCGGCTACTTCTTCAAGTAATAAATCAAGGCTTAATCTTTCTACTCCTGGCATTGAAGAAATTGCTTGGCGTATTCCTGTTCCTTCAATGACAAAAAAAGGCTGAATTAAATCATCAATGGAGAGTCTATTTTCAGAGATTAAACGTCGAGAAAAATCATGATAACGTATTCTTCTCATGCGTATTGAAGGAAAATTGATGTTATTATATTTCATCTTGTCCATCGGTTTTAGGATAAGTTATTTTTAAAGAATAATTTACTCAGACCATTCTTAGTTAAGAGCCTAAGTTAGATTTATTATATCAGGTATGGTATTAATATTTTAATTAGGGAGTTATCCAAAAGGTAAAATTTTATGAAAACAAAGTATTACTCAAAATTTATTTTTTTAGTCTTATTTGGGATGTTATTAGGTTTTATGCCATTAACAAAAACATTAGCAACAGATTTATTAGCCCCTCAGATTGGTATTGAAAAAGCCTCCAATCAATTAAAAATAAAAATGCAAGAACCAGAGTTTACGAAAGATTTTAAACAAATTACTGAATTTGTCGAGTCTGTCATTTATCCTAATGTTGACTTTTACAAAATATCAGCACTTGTTTTAGGAAAACATTGGAAAATAGCGACTGCTGAAGAAAAAGAAAGTTTCCAACAACAATTTAAGCTATTACTAATTAGAACTTATTCGCGAGCTTTTGTTGAATTTAAAGATTGGTCAATTCGTTATTTACCCTTGAATATGGAGGCTGGATCAAAAAAAGTCATTGTTAAAACTGAAATACTTCAACCAGGTTTACAACCAATTGGTATTAATTACAGAATGGGAATTTCAAAAGGTCAATGGAAAGCCTATGATATTATGATAGAAGGGGTTAGTTTAGTCACTAATTATCGCACTAGTTTTAAAAATGAAATGGCACGCTTAGGATCTTTAAACCTAATTATTGGATCATTAACCAAGCGTAATAATGATGCTTTAGCCTCTAAAAATTCATCTTAAATTTGTAATATAGAGTGGGTAACTCTCACTCTAATACACTTAAAAAATATTAACGCTTCCCCTCGACAGCACCTTGTCACTTTTAATTAATGCACGCTTACAAAGATACTATTTATACCAATCCTGTTACCAATATTAGCCGTTTTCAATTTGATCAAACCGTAGTTGATGTTTTTCCTGACATGATACAACGATCTGTTCCAGGTTATCAGGTTATTATTTCAGCTATCGGGCTGCTTACGGCGCGTTTTGCTCAAGATAACAGTCGCTGCTATGACTTAGGTTGTTCACTAGGTGCGGCAAGTTTGGTCATGGATGAACAAATCATGGCTAAAAATTGTACTATTATTGCGGTGGATAAATCCCCTGCAATGATAAAACAATGTCAACAAAATTTAACCACAAAAACAAATATTGAGATTATTTGTGCAGATATTCGTGAAATTGAGATAAAAAATGCCTCGGTTGTGGTATTAAATTTTACTTTACAATTTATTCCATTGGAAGATCGATTAACCTTTTTACAACGTATTTATCAAGGTTTATTACCCAATGGTATATTAATTTTATCGGAGAAATTAAAGTTTGATAATCAAGAACAACAGCAATTACAAACAGATATGCACCATGAATTTAAAAAAGCTCAAGGTTATAGTGATTTAGAGATCAGCCAAAAACGTAGTGCGTTGGATACGGTATTAATTCCTGAAACGTTCAATCAACATCAACAACGTTTAAAACACGCAGGTTTTAATAGTGTTGAAGTATGGTTTCAGTATTTTAACTTTGCTTCAATGGTAGCCTTAAAATGAATTATGACCCTGTTTATAGCTTACTTAAAAATTCTAAAAATGAAACGTGGTTAAAAATACTACCTGAACAAATTGCTCAGGCCTTTCATTTTAAAAGACATAGTACTTCTGCAAAATGGCAGGCTATTATTGAATCCATAGATTTACCCTCACCATCACATAGTTATTTTAATAGTAATCAGATAAAAATTGGTGATGCTACTGATATAAGTGCAAAGCAACAAAGCTTATTAAAAACTGAATTAATGCAGTTTCACCCTTGGCGCAAAGGGCCTTATGATTTATTTGGAATTCATCTTGATAGTGAATGGCGTTCAGATTGGAAATGGCATCGACTTAAAAATCATATTAACCCTTTAGATAATCGTCTAGTATTAGATGTAGGCTGTGGTAATGGCTATCATTGCTGGCGTATGTTAGGAGCAGGAGCAAAATCTGTTATTGGCATTGATCCTACATTAATTAACGTGATGCAGTTTCAATTAATCAAGAAACTTTATGGCGAGGTCGCTCTTTATTTATTACCGATAACATTAGAAATGATTCCCTCTGAAACAAAATTATTTGATAGCGTTTTTTCAATGGGGATACTTTATCATCGACGTTCACCCATTGACCATTTACTCGCCCTTAAAGATACTTTACGAGCTGGAGGGGAATTAATTTTAGAAACACTCATAATAGATGGAAATTTAGGCGAAACAATGCTTCCTGAAGGGCGTTATGCCAAAATGCGTAATGTTTGGTTTTTACCCAGTTGTCAAACCTTGATAAGTTGGATGAAACGTTGTGGTTTTAAAAATAGTCGCATTATTGATATTAATCAAACATCTATTAAAGAACAACGCAGCACTGAATGGATGAGGTTTCATTCTTTAGAACAATTTTTAGATCCGAATAATAAAAATGTAACTTGTGAAGGATTACCAGCACCAAAACGGGTTATTATTATTGCAGAAGCACCTTAAATATAATGTAAATGGTAAAAATTTTTTAGCAAATAGCCTATATTAATCGTAGCTAGAAACTTAAAATAATTACATCAAAATATCCAGTCCCATAGCAGCAGAATTTTCATTTTCATTTTCTTGTCGCTTTAATTTAAGCCCCATAAAATCAAATAAATTTGTATCTGCTAATTGTGATGGAGCAATATTTTGTAAGCTACTAAAAATAGTTTCTAAACGCCCTGGAAATTGCTTATCCCACTGAGTAAGCATGACTTTCATCGCTTGACGTTGCAGATTAGCTTGAGAACCGCAAAGATTACAGGGAATAATTGGAAAGTTTTTAAATGATGAAAACCGTGCTATATCTTTTTCACGGCAATAAGCTAATGGTCGAATCACTATATTTTTTTTGTCATCACTCAACAATTTTGGCGGCATGGCTTTTAATTTACCACCATAAAAGATATTTAAAAAAAAGGTTTCTAAAATATCATCACGATGATGACCTAAGGCAATTTTTGTTACCTTATTTTCTGCGGCATACGCATATAAACTCCCTCTACGCAATCGTGAGCAGAGACTACATGTGGTTTTACCTTCTGGAATAATACGTTTTACAATACTATAAGTATCATGCTCTATAATATGATAGGGAACAGCTAATGTATTTAGGTAATCAGGTAATACATGTTCAGGAAAATCAGGTTGTTTTTGATCTAAATTAACCACAATAATTTCAAAATTTATGGGGGCAGTTTTTTGTAAGTTTAATAAAATTGTCAATAGGGTATAGGAATCTTTACCTCCTGATAAACACACCATAACTTTATCACCATCTTCTATCATAGTGTAATCAGCAATAGCCTCGCCAACACCATGACGTAAACGTTTTTGTAACTTATTGAGTTCAAGACGAGATTTTCTAGTAGAATTAGACATTAAATAACGGATAAAAGTTAAAGAAATTTTATTAAAGAATACCATATTTAACTTTGCATTAATAAATTTAAAATACAAGGCATTAAATCTATTTAATGAGGATAATAATTTGAGCGTTAACTTTTTCTCTTTGAGACAATTTTTTAATCAATCCCTAAAAATTGGACGAACATTTGCCCATAATCAATTTATAAATTTATTAACGTTTCTAAAACTGAGTACCTTAAGCTTTAGGTTACTTTTTTCAGCCAGCTTAGTAATGATTGCTTTTTTTGTACTGGCATTGTTAGTTTTAGAGCGTGGTTTTCGTCTTAGTGCAGAACAGACTTTAAAAGAAAAATTACAAATCCAAGTTTACGCACTATTATCTGTTGTTGAAATAACAGCCACTGGAAAATTAAAGATGCCTGAGCATTTACAAGAACCGCGATTATCAAATCCAAGTTCGGGTTTATATGCCGTCATACGACGTTCTAGTCATAAATTAATTTGGCAATCAAAATCATCAATAGCGGTTGAAGTGACACCTCTGGGAAATTTTAGCGCGGGAAAACCTATTTTTTTAGAAGATAAACAACAGCGTTATGTTTTACATTATGGTTTTATTTGGAAGAAAAATCAGGGGCTTTCAAAAAAATATGTTATTTCTATTGCAGAAGATGGATTTTTTGTTAGTAATCAAATTGAACGGTTTCGCTCAACGTTAAGAGTGTGGTTTTTCTCAGTGGGTTTAGTGTTAATTTTAATCCAATTTGTGGTGTTACGTTGGAGTTTAAAACCGCTTAGGTCAATAGTAAAGGATATAGCCGCTATTGAAGCTGGTGAAAAAAGTCGCTTAGACGGTGATTATCCAGAAGAACTATCGAGCTTAACCAATAATTTAAATGCTTTTATTACCAGTGAACGCGCGGATTTAGAGCGTTATCGCAATACTCTTGCTGATTTATCACATAGCTTAAAAACACCTTTGGCTATTTTACACAGTAGTTTAGAAACAAATAATATTTCTCAAGAAACAATGCAGGGTCAAATCACAATAATGAATGAAATTATTGAATATCAACTACAAAAAGCAGCGGCTAAAGGACAAAGAAAGTTAACAGGGGCAATTAATACTCATCATATTGTTAAAAAAATTATTGCCTCTTTGGAGAAGGTTTATTTTGATAAAGAAATTTATTTTGAATTTGAAGTGAGTGGTTCTCAACAAGTTTATTGTGAAGAAGGTGATATGTATGAAATTGCAGGTAATTTACTAGATAATTCAGTTAAATGGGGTCAAAGTAGAATAAAAATTAGCTTATTAGCATTAAATAAAATGAAAACAAAAGAGTATTCTTTTTTACTACAAATTGAAGATGATGGTTGTGGTATTGCTGAAGATAAGCTTTCTGAAATTTTAAAACGAGGAGTTAGAGCTGATGAAAATATTGATGGTCATGGAATTGGAATGGCAGTGGTTTATGAATTGATTGAGCTTTTAGGTGGAAAATTATTAGGTAGTCGTAGTGAGGAGTTAGGAGGGATGAAATGGCAAGTATATTTTCCCTAATCTGGAGAATTAACAACAATAAACCTAATCGCATCAAGCTTTAATTGAGCGTCATTAATATTTTCATTTAATAACCAAGTAACATCTTTAAGATGTTCAATTTCCAAGGTTTTAATGCTAGGATTTATTTTTTTCAAGCTGACTAAACGTTTTATCTCATGCGTTAGTGAACTAATCATAGTTTGAGTGCTTTCTGTTATTAATGTTTGCATTTTAATCTGAGCATGTTGTTCGGCAAGGGTTAATAACTGCTGTATAAGTGGGCGTTGTCCTGTTAAAAACAGTCCCATTTTCTCTTGATTTAATCGATGGTTGGTTTCAATTAAATCTTCATGACTGATTAGATTACTTTTGTCATCTTGATTTTGATCTATTAAAATTCTTATCGGTGTAGGAGGCAAAAAGCGTCCAACTTGTAATTCCGTTGGTGCAGCACATTCAACAATAAACAGACATTCTAATAAAAATTGTCCCCCATTTAATAAAGGGTGGCTAATAACACTCATACTCGCATTACCCGTTTCACTGGATAACACTAAATCCATCGCTGCTACCATCATCGGGTGTTCAAACGTCAGAAACTGCATGTCTTCTCGCATGAGAGCAATATCTCTATTAACTGTCACCGTCATTCCATCTTCTGATAAACAAGGAAAATGCGAAAGTCGTAAATTTTCACTAGGTTTTAAAATATAACAATCCTTAGAATGTTCTTCTGAATTAACCCCATAACAATCAAATAAACTATCAGCATAAGCCCATAAATCCTGTTTTTCTTCCTGTTTTAATAACTTAATGAGTTTTTGAGCTACTTGAGGATGACAAGAATTTAATTCTAATAGTTGATCTCGACCATTATGTAATTCATTTTCAATCTTTGCCGTTAGTTTTTTAGTTTTATCAATAAAAACATCGGTAAGGGGTTGGTTATAGGTATTCATCAGCTGTTTGAGTTCATTACCTAATTGCATGGCAACCGTTTGTGCCGCCGAACAATTATGATGAAAAGCATCCAATCCCTCTGAATACCAGCGATATAAAATCTGCTCAGAACTATTTTCTTGATAAGGAATATGAATTTGGATGACTGATTTTTGACCAATACGATCTAAACGGCCGATACGTTGTTGTAATAAATCAGGATTAGTGGGTAAATCAAATAAAATTAAATGATGAGCAAATTGAAAATTACGCCCTTCACTGCCGATTTCTGAACATAATAAAATTTGTGCCGCATTATCAGGGTCAGCAAAATAAGCCGCCGCTCTATCACGTTCAATAATACTCATCTGTTCATGAAATACTGCAACCATGATACCTTGTTTTTTTAGTGTTTTTTCTAAAGCAATAATGATCGCCGTTGAATGGCAAATTAATACTACTTGTTCAGCTAAATGTTCAAGAGTTTTTAATAACCATAAGTCTTTATTACCTTTTAACGGATAAGCATGGACTTGTCGAGCAGGAAATCCTTTAACTGTTTGCCGTGAATTTCTAAATAAAATCCGCCCTGTTCCATGATGATCTAATAAAATATTGATTAATTGTTGCCGCGCTTCATTAGCATTGTTGGGATTATTGAGTTGAATTAATAATTTTTCAATATTTTCGTGTTTGATTAAATTTCTTAAGCTATTTTCAGCCTCTTTATTTAAGGGATTTTCTTTTAATAACTGCTTTGTCACTTTAGCAATAGGTTCAAAATAGCATTCATCTTTTAAGAACTTGGCAAAATCATAAAAACGGTCAGGGTCAAGTAGACGTAAACGAGCAAAATGACTTTTTTTACCTAATTGCTCAGGAGTTGCGGTTAATAAAATAACTCCTTGAGTGTGATGACTTAGTTGCTCAATAAATAGATAATCAGGGCTAGGGTACTGTTCACTCCATTGCAAATGATGGGCTTCATCAACAACCAACATATCCCAACCTGCGGCTAACGCCTGCTGTTGACGGTTTAAGTTTGTAGAAAAAAACTGTTGACCAGCTAAAATTAATTGTTCAGATAAAAACGGATTATCTTCATTTATCTCTTTGCAACGGACTTCATTAAATAAACTAAATTTTAAATTAAAACGCCTAAGCATTTCAACTAACCATTGATGTAATAATGGTTCTGGAACAATAATTAAAACTCGATGACTTAAACCATTTAGTAACCGCGAATGTAAAATTAAACCCGCTTCAATGGTTTTACCTAAACCAACTTCATCAGCTAACATTACTTTAGGTGAAAAACGATTAGCTATTTGTTGGGCAATAAATAATTGATGCCCAATTAATGAAGTTCGACCCCCTTGTAATCCTTTAATAGGTGATTGTTGGTGTTTTTGTAAGTGTTTCCACGTTTGATAGCGTAATAAAAACCACGCTGTCGGATCTGTTTTCCCAGTGAATAATCGTTCTTGAGGTTTATTAAATTGTAAGTGGTGACTAAGGTCAATTTCATCTATCCTAATGGGTTTTCCTGCATCATCTATGCCTTGATAGGTAATGAGTCCCTGTTGTTCTAATAATTCTTTAACCTTAAATTTAAGATGTTCAGTTGATTCAATTTCATCACCGATAGCAAATTTAACGCGTATTAATGGGGTGTTATCACTTGCATAAATACGACGTTCGCCTGTTGCTAAAAAAAGTACCGTAACGCGGTTAACTGATGCCTCAAGAATAATTCCTAAGCCTAATTCAGACTCAGTGCTACTAATCCAACGTTGACCTGCAATAAAATTAGTCATAGTTTCTTAAAAATTAAATCCCAAACTCTATGTCCTAAACGAATACCTCGTTGTTCAAATTTAGTTAAAGGACGGTAATCAGGACGTTGACAATAACACTTAGAACTACTGTTATTTATAAAATCTGGTTGAGTTGAAAGTATTTTAAGCATTTCTTTTGCATAATCTTCCCAATCAGTTGCCGCATGAAAATATCCACCTATAACCAATTTTTTAGTTAATAATTCTAAAAAATTATAGCTAACAATACGACGTTTATGATGCCGACGTTTTTGCCAAGGGTCAGGAAAAAATAATTGTACACCACTAAGTGAATGATCTGGAATATGCTGCTCTAATATATTAATCGCATCATGATGATAAATTCTAACATTGGTTAATTGCTGTTGTTCTAATAACATCATTAAATGTCCCACGCCTGGTCGATGAACTTCAATGCCAATATAGTTTTTTTCAGGGTTTGCTGCTGCCATTTTAGCAAGACTATCACCATTACCAAAACCTATTTCAATGATAATAGGTGCATTATTATCAAAAATTTTATCAAAATGATAATGATGTTTAGGATCTAAGCAATATTTATCCCAAAGTGTTTCTATTGCAAGTTTTTGTCCAGCAGTCGCTCGACCTTGTCGAAGAATAAAACTACGAATGCGGTGATTTTCAGGTGAAGAAGTCATTATTAAACATCAAATTTATGTGGAAAAGTGAGGCTATTTTTTTGAATGATTATGACGAATTTGAATCGCCAATTAAGGACATTATGAAAAATTTGGGGTGAACGATGGGGCTCGAACCCACGACAACCGGAATCACAATCCGGGGCTCTACCAACTGAGCTACGCTCACCATAGCGTATGAGGAATTAAGAGGTGGAGGATGGTACGCTTG
>DAOUSN010000047.1 GCA_030627205.1 Methylococcaceae bacterium | reverse complement strand
TGTTCCCCACATACGTGGGGCTGAACCGATCAGTCGCCAATTTAATCCCGTTTGTTAACGGTGTTCCCCACATACGTGGGGCTGAACCGCCATTGGAAAATCGCGATTATTTTAGTACCGTGTGTTCCCCACATACGTGGGGCTGAACCGCAGTGTTTTTCAAAATACTAATGAATTGATTCGTGTTCCCCACATACGTGGGGCTGAACCGAATTTATTGCTGTTAACAAACGTAATTTACGAGTGTTCCCCACATACGTGGGGCTGAACCGCGTTAGCGTCATTTCATTATTCAATGCTAACAGTGTTCCCCACACTCGTGGGGCTGAACCGAATAAAGGTCGTCTCGTAATGTTGAAGACCCAGTGTTCCCCACACTCGTGGGGCTGAACCGACTAATAGAGCTTAAGAAACAAAATAAACGAGGTGTTCCCCACACTCGTGGGGCTGAACCTTATAGAATATCTAGAATATTTAATTTTGTAATTATAGGTGCGGAATGTAGGTTAATCTATTATAATTATTAAATTAAAATTAGGTTATATGTATATATTCATGTAAAAGAAGGCGTTCATAAATATTTATTTAATCAAGTTCAACTCGTAGTTTATTAATACAAGGGGATTTTTCGTATTTCTCCTGAGAAATTAAGGGGTTAGTAAGCTAACAACTCTGATCCCTTAATTATTTATTAAAAGCGAAAGCCTAAAATAACTAGAACCCAAAGCACAGGAAAAATTAAAGTATGAATGCTGTTACTAATTCATCTGTAAAAAATACTGATAAGATATATTATAATTCCCGACCAGATGATCCCTTTAAAAGTATAAGTGAACTGCGTCAGGCTTTGGTTAGAAGTAATTCAACAGGTGATGATTACTTAAATTATTTACTCACAGGTGATTATTTTACTGGAAAAGATTTATGGATTAGTCATAATAAAAATACAAGGCTTATATATGAGAATATTCTACGTCATAATCCGCATTTAATTACTGAAAGTCCTTACACTGAATTTATAAAAAATGTCGATAATAAAAGTACCAATAAAATAGAGCTATCAAATATTAAGGATGCACCTAAAGCCTATCAAAAATCAGTGGAAAATCATAAGCAATCTGTTTTATCAGGTGATAAAAATCCTAAAGCAATATTTTGTGGCGGACCTGCTGCGAAAATCGCGGCAACATTGGCTTGTTTAAATAACAATAAAAATTTAAAGGTCTTATTTTTAATTGATGGGGCAGAACAATCAAATGAAAGCAGTTCAGCAAGTTATGAGCATATTAATCATGCTAACGCTTTAAATGCAGAATATGATAATACCAGTTTTGGTATTTTACCCAGTGTCCTAAAACGCGCTCTATTTGGCGAAAAAAACCCAGCAGTTGCTTTAAATACAGATTATAAAAAAGTTGACCTATGGCCAAACTCAATAGTTATAAAGGATATATATATTTATGCTTATTATACCGTGCATGGCATTATACAATGGGCTAAAAAGAAACTTCATATCATTAATGCACATGACAAAAGCAGAATGGCGAGTAAAAAATCAACGCAGGTACTTAATTATATTGAGAGAAAAACGGGCATTGCATTAAAACTATCATCAATTAAATCTCGTGCGATTATTCTTAACTATACCAAAAAAGAACACATTGAATCAATTAAAGACGATAAATATATGCGTCGCTCCATTAATCTAACCTCAAAGAAATTAACCAAGCAAGAAATATCAGAATACTATTCATTACAAACATGCCGTCATATATCTTCCGCAGATATCTTTCATGAAAATAATTGTATTGTTCACGGATTTGATAGGGTAATTAAAAAGACGATTATAAATAACGGTGGAGATTATCAAGATAGAATAAAAATTAAAGAAATTTTTTTTGAAGCAAGCAGAGATGACACGGTGGGTACTGTTCCAGTAGTGGTTGGTATTTTAGCCGAAGAAATGAATAATAAAGAGAATAACAAACGGTTTATACCTGTGGATTATTTGGGTTTATCTCTTGGTTATAATGCGGATTATACTTTTTCTAAAAAAAGCAATGATGCGGGTTTATTGGGTAAATTTCTTAATAAAGTTATCAATTATAATCGTCCCGTGCCTTATCAAACCATTGCTACGGGCGTTTCTTGTCAGGTTTTATTTAAGATAACCGATAAGAACAAATTTGATAAATTACCTCATTCAGGATTAAAACAAACTCATTTTGTTGAAATGGGTTCAGATAATGAACACCTATTGGTAAAATTGACAGCAGGTGGTAATATTTCCAATAAAAAATACAGCAGAAGTTACGCCCTTAGTGCTTTATCTAATATGATGCGTGTATTAACACCAGAGTGTGGACTTGAATATATCGATGTTGTTTCTGCTTGGCCCTGTTCTAGAGGTATTAATGGATCTAATAATGGTGTCATCGTTAGATTAGGCGAAAATATGGCACTGAGATATGCTGAAGGAAGCACAGGTATGTCTAAAATGGGGTCTAATGGTCAGACTATATTAGATATGTTAGGTATAGATCATGGCTTAACTTTAGAAAACACAACCCGTTATAACCTATACAAACACACCGTGATAGACAACAGACGCAAAGTGGTGAAAAACCTGCATTTGTAATACATTTTAATCGGTTATCAATGTTTTTATGGATTGATAATTTCCCCCAAAAATAGCTTTTTATCCAATAATCGTCAAAGGACAGCATAATGTTTTTATTTGGTGTTGAATTTGTTCTTGCCTGCTATACAGGACGCAGGCTGTATGAAAAATTTTATCAAAAATCTGTTGATAAACCTCAAGATAACTCGCTGAAACTTGAACAGGTCGTCGAAAATGGCGATTGCGAAAAAAATCTGCATTATATAAAAATGAGTGGTGTGTCGATAGGGCTATCATGGATGAGTTCTATTAATCCCGTTTTTTTTCCCGTGATGTTGGTAGTGTTTACTTATACGGCTTTCCCCTATCTACGTGTTATCGAACATTCTTTGTTGAAAAAGAAAAAAGTCGATGGCTATGTATTGTATGGTATTGCTGATTTCATGACCTTGGGCTTAGGACGTATTGCTACGGCCTCGTTTGCATTGGGGTTAATACACACGGCACAGTTTATCACCAATAATACGAAAAAAAGTTCCAAACAAAACTTAGTTGATCTGCTTGCCCAAGAGCCTAATCAAGTGTGGCTACTGAAAAACGGGGTGGAGTTAGAAACCCCGTTAGAAAAAGTAACTCCGGGTGATATTGTGGTGGTCAACACCGGTGATGTGATTCCTGTAGACGGTATGATAACCAGCGGCATGGCGACCATTGACCAACACAGGCTGACAGGTGAATCGCAGCCAGCAGAAAAATCCGAAGGTGATACCGTATTTGCATCGACCCAAGTGATGACGGGGCGCATTCATATTAAAGTCAGCACTTCCGGTAATGCGACCACGGTGGCAAAAATTACGCATATTTTGAACAATTCCATTAATTTTAAAACCAATTCTCAACTCAAAGGAGAACAATGGGCAGACAGTTGGAATTTGCCAGTGCTGGGGCTGGCATTAGCCAGTATGCCACTGTTAGGGCCAATTGGAACAATAGTCATTCTGAATGGACATATTGCTCAGAATATCCGCATTGTTGCCCCGCTCAGTACGTTAAATTATATTAACCTCGCCTTGCACAAAGGCATTTTAATCAAAGATGGGCGGGTGTTGGAAGATTTATCCAATATAGATACTTTTCTGTTTGATAAGACAGGCACGCTAACTAACGAAGAACCCGAAGTCGGGCGTATTTTAGTCTATCAGGCAGCTTATAATGAAGATGATATTTTAGCTTACGCGGCAGCGGCCGAACATAAATTGACACACCCGGTTGCCCGCGCGATTTTGAACCATGCAAAAGCCACAGGCGTTAATCTATCCAATCTAGCCAATGTGGGTGATGCAGATTACACCATTGGTTATGGTGTCAGCGTGTCTATTCACGGCAAATTAATTCAAGTTGGCAGCCATCGTTTTATGCACAAAGAAAACATTGCCTTGCCAGAAAATTTCGACGAGGAAATGCAGTCTGCACACGATGCAGGACATTCTTTAATTCTGGTTGCCATTGACAAGCAATTGTCTGGTGTATTAGAAATGCACGCCTCAATACGCCCTGAAGTGAAGAATATGCTTGCCAGCTTGCGTAAACAGGGCGTGAAGCATATTGCCATTGTCTCAGGGGATCATCGCTTACCAACCCAAAAATTAGCGGAAACTTTAGGTATGGATGATTGCTTTTATGATATTTTGCCACAGAATAAAGCCGAGATTGTGGAAAAACTGCAAGCTGAAGGGCGTAAAGTATGCTTTGTTGGTGACGGGGTGAATGATGCCATTGCCATGAAAAAAGCCAATATTTCGATTTCCCTCAGCGGTGCAACTTCAGTTGCCACCGATACAGCGCAAATCGTTTTGATGGATGGGTCATTCAAACGCCTGCCGGAATTACTGGATATTTCCTTGGAACTGAATAAAAATTTACATCGCAGTTGGTTATTTAACATAGTCCCAGGTACGCTCATTATGGTCGGCGCTTTCACATTAAATATTAATATTATCGTCGCCCTATTAATCAGCAAATTTGGACTGGGTTTGGGGGTAGCTAATGCTGCATTACCTTTACGCCAAATCAGTGAAGAAGACAAGTTACAACTACAAAAAATTCGCGATACTTAGCCATAAAATTTCAACCTAACCGAGACCTTATGAAGAAATTAATTTGCATCATACTCTTGTCCGTCCTATTACCTGCAATGAGTTATGCGGAGGATACACATAAGCATAAAGGACAGGCAAAGGCTTCTGGAGTAGAGGTACTTTCTCCTGATTTACGCAATCTTTTATCTAAAGAAATGAAGGCATTACAGGATGGAATGATGTCTATTATTCCCGCATATGTTTCTGGGAACTGGAGTGAAATCGAAACTACGGCAGAGAAAATAAAGAATAGTTATATATTAAAACAAAGCCTAACGAAGAGCCAAGTAAAAGAGTTACATTCAGTATTATCTCCTGAATTTTTTGAAAAAGATCAGAAATTTCATTATTTAGCAGGAATGCTTGAACATGCCGCACAAAGTAAAAAGCCAGAGCTAATAAATTTTTATTTTTCTGAAATGAATAAGTCGTGTGCTAGCTGTCATGGCGTATTTGCAACACATAAATTCCCAGCCTTGATACCAGTAACAAAAGATGAGCATGTACACTAATATGTATAACAAATAACTAAATCATTTGGTGTGGAATGCTTTAAATGATCAAGCACACGGGATCGCTCTGAATGACCGTTAGGATTGATGCTTGAATCAATAGTTAACTGATTTATATCATCCATTAACCATGCCGCCTAATTTAGTTAAAGCCCACAACGCCCTAGATAAAGCAGTCGATGCCGCTTATGGATATAAAGGCAAAAAAGACGATGCTGCAAGGGTTGCATTTCTTTTTTAACGGTATCAAGAATTAATAATTAAGTTGGAAAATGCGTAGAAACCCATCATTTCATACCATCGCTACAAATTAACTTATTTTATTAATAGGTAATAAAAAATGACCGATTATCGCCGAAATAATACTGAAGAAGTAACTTATGCGTAATATCAGTTACTTAACCAACAATATTAAAAATTTAAAAATGATAGGTCATTTCCATTCTGAAATGGCTGTCATTACGCAGAAAATAGCTGGGATCATTAGGTGGTGCGCCATTAAAAAATCGGGCTTGAATATCGACAGTAAAACTTTCAAAAAATCGCCGACTGGCTTCGATATTATAAAACTGAGCTTGGCTAACACGGTCTATCATAATTCCCGCTAAAATTTGGGTATCTTGGACATCGTTCAAAGCAAAACGCAGCCCTACAAAAAAATCATCTTGCAAAAGACTCGGCGCAAAAACTCCACGACTGTCATAGGAATATTCCGTTAATAATCCTATATCTAAACCGCTATTGGCGATATTAAAGAAAGTGTATTCAAAACCCAGTGTGCTTGCAAAAGTTCGATCACTTTGAGCATCACGGAGCATGGCTTCCCCTTTCCATAACCAATTACCGATAGTAGCTTGTATATCTAAACTGCTTTGATTAATGTTTTCATAATAGGGAATTAAAGAAACTTGCCCGCTATCATCTGTTTTAACTAAAAAGAGTGGGTCGCGGCTAGTACCATAGAAATGTGAGAAACCCACATCCCAATCCCCCATAGAATGTGACCAACGCACGGCATAAGCCACTTGACGTTCAAAGCCCTTTTTTTCAAATTGGGCTAAGTCGCTATTAACAGAAGGCTGAGTTCTTAAACGTCCTTGCTCTCCAGCAAAAGTCATTTCTCGAAAACCCGTTAATAACAATAAATCTAGCGTTCCCCACTCTTGTATCCATGCAAAATTAATCATCGGTTGACCAAGTTTATCTTCACCATCGCTGTTTTCTACGCTATCGCGCTGGTTAACAATATCCACCAAATGCTTAGATTCTGTCACGCCCCAAAATACTTTACGAAAGCCTAGCCGTAACTCCCAATCTTGGCTGGATTTTACCCAAGTTAATTCGCGTATATCAAAATGGGTACGTTTATTGTCGTATTGTGAGACTCTAAAATAAGGCACAAAGGCAAAGACTTGGTTACCCTCATCCCACTCATGGTGTAGCTCTCCCTCGATCACTCCAGAGAGATAGTGTGGATGTTGTTGAGCATCTAGTGGCTGATTAATAAATGCTAAACTTTCTATGCCCACACTGCCTGATATTTCCCATGCTTGAAGGGGGTTGATGATGAGTAAATAACATAAACTCAACTGATAAATTTTTTTATGAATCATAGGACTAAAATTTAGGGAGACCTAACACACTTTGGTAAATTGGAGATTTTATGTTCGTTCTTCAAAATTTATAGAAACATTGAGGATAAAACAGGTTACACGCTTAATAAGGGGCTTACATCAATGTTTAGGCCGATAAAATAAATAGTTAAATTAACGCGAACGCTTCAAGGTATTTTTATCAAATTGACGCTCGGTTAAGCCTTGACGAAATTGATAATTTTCCCAAATTAATGCGGTGCTTTTTCCTGTTAAATGATTGGTCATTAGTGATTGATTGACGCGCCAATATTGCCCTAAATATTGTTGATAATTATCAAAAGTTTGCGTTTTTAACAGAGCATTTTTACGGTCATAGTAATCAATTTTAATCGGGATATAACGTTGTTTATCTATCCAAACTAAGGTACGGGTATAACCTGAGTGTTCGTATTGGGGCTGAGTCTCAATCATAAAACACAAGATGCCATTAATTACTTCATCACCTAGATAATCGTAATGATATTTTTTTAATTCAAAAGAGCTTAAATCTTCAAAAGCAAATTCACTGCCTAAAAAAGGCCCGGATTTATTACTGGATGAAATGCGTTTTACTCGTTTTAAAGCGGGTAAATATAACCATTGTTCATCCGCTTCTAAAGCATGAGTAAAACTTAAAAAGGCTGTGCCTTTAACATCTCTAGGACTATCAAAAATACTTAAACTTTTATCGCCATCATTTTGCATTTCTAGGGTCTTCATGCGTAAACTTCGTTCATGTTCATCCCCATTTTTATTTTTTAGTCGCATTTTTAAATTGGCACTCATATCAGCCCACCCTAAATCACGATGTTCAACCTCGGTCATAATTTCTAAGCCTTTCACAGTATCTGCTTGGACTAAAGGTGAGAGACAAAATAATAAACTGATGAGTATTTTTTTCATTTTTTTCCTGTTTTTCTGGGTTTACACGCCTTCTTAATGCGATTTGTTTGTTAGTTTCTTATCCAAAGTCATTAACACCGGCGGTAAGAATAAAAAGTCTAATAATAAGGCAACGGCAATAGTAATGGCAGTCATTAAGCCCATGCCACTATTCATTTTAAAGGAGGAATTTGCCAAGACAATAAAACCACAAATTAAGACCAGAGAAGTGATCCACAAAGCGATACCCACTGTTGAAAAAGCGTAACGTATTGACTCTTCAGATGACAAACCTTTTTCAATTCTTGCGCGTCGATATTTACTAATAAAATGTACCGTATCATCAACCACAATACCTAGCGTCATTCCAACAACGACCGATAAGGCCAAGCCAATACGCCCATCAATTAACCCCCAAATACCAAAAGCGATACCTGCGGGAATAATATTTGGAATTAAACTAATCAAACCTAGTTTAACCGAACGAAAAGCAAACATTAAAATCACTGAAATTAACACCAAAGCGACACCAGAACCAATTAACATCCGAACAATATTACGTTGACCAATATGTGAAAACATTAATACAGGACTAGC
The DNA here is from genome assembly GCA_030627205.1 of Methylococcaceae bacterium. Taxonomy (GTDB): domain Bacteria; phylum Pseudomonadota; class Gammaproteobacteria; order Methylococcales; family Methylomonadaceae; genus WTBX01. The sequence goes on along the minus strand of DAOUSN010000047.1, from coordinate 8,049 downwards.
GGCATTAATTTCATAGGCTGCTAAATTAATTACCATCCACTCATTAAGGCGTTTCTCAAGGGCTAACATTTGACGAGTGCTTAAATTATCTAAACTGACAATCAAGCGAATAGCTGATTTATCAATATTAATTTGGTCGTTTAAGTCTAAACCATAAGGTAAAGACATTTCATAGAGTAATAAATATTGCGCGGCTAAATCGCGTTGTTCAGGTAATTTGTACCATTGTAAATCATCACCGTGCATATTTTTATTCAGTCGTTTAAAAGTGTCAGTAATACTATTGACATGAATCACTTCAGATTGCGGTTCTAACCAGTTTTTAAATTTTTCAATATCGGCTAAAAATTGTGGTTCACTAATACCGCCTGCTTCACCTGTATCAATTGAAATTTCAATATTGTAAATACCTGTCATATTTTCACTTAGAAAATCAGTGGCGCGTCTAAACTCAATGGTTTCATCAAAATATTTAACAAATTCATCATTAATTTCATTCTGAGGAATAAAACTCATTAAGATGATAGCAACAAAGCCTGTTACCCATAATAAAGGTTTGCGGCGTTTAATCACAAATTCAGCTAACCGTTTCATAGTGCGATTGTCTAATTCATCTTGTGGTTTCACTCTGACGGGTAATATCATCATTAATGCAGGTAATAAAGTTACTGACAAAATGAATGCGATAAATACCCCCATTGCCACCATATTGCCTAAATCTCGAAACGGGGGGGCATCACTAAAATTCATACTTAAAAAACCAATCGCAGTGGTGGCACTGGTTAAGAAAATAGGCTGAAAATTAATTCGTAAACTTTCTTGCATCGCTTGTTTTTTGGGATGACCCAAACGCATATTATGTAAAAATGTCACTAACAGATGAATACTATCGGCCACTGCCATCGTTAAAATAATAGTCGGTGAACTTGCCGAGGTCGGTGTTAACTTAATCCCCGCAAAAACCGCTAAACCTAAAGCCGCCATAACCGAACAAACAATCAATAAAATAACACTAAAGGTTGCACTAAAAGAGCGCAAACACATAATTAATACCAAAATAACAATCCCATACATGATGGGAACTAGCTTACTATTATCAGCCATTGACGCTTCACCAAAGGCATTGTTTAACATCACCATCCCGCTAAGATGTACTGTCAACTCAGGATGTTTTTTAGTAAAATCAGCGGTTATTTTTCGCACTTCAGCCGCAATTTCCATCGCTTCCATAGGATTGGTTCCCGGTAACTGCATGGTCACATTAACCCCTGAAACATGACCCGTAGTTGAAACTAATCGCTTGACTAATAAAGGTTCACTGAGCGCCACTTGCTTAATAGTTTGCAATTGCTGGTCTGTCATTTGCAAAGGATCACGCACTAAATCAGCCACCACCAAATCATCTACTGTAGCAATGGTATGTTGAAAATTACTAATTGAGTCAACACGGCTAGAATAAGGCAGTTGCCAAGCTGCTTTGGTTAATTCAACAATAGCCTGTAAATTTTTTCGAGTAAAAATCTCTCCATTAGCAGGTTCTATCAGCATCATCACATTATCACTTTTGCTATAAGTATTTTGCAAAGCATCAAACGCTAGTAATTGGGGATTATCTTCACCAAAAAATACCCGATAATTATTAGTAAACTCAATATTTTTAATACTAAAGCTACTGGCAGTGATAAAAACCAGACTTAATAATAAAACCCACCACGGATGATTAACCACAAATTTTTCTACACGTCCCTGCTTTTCCATTATTTTATGCCTTTCATTACTAGGTCAATCACTTGTTGAGCAATAAAGTCTTGCTGTTCATATTGAGGTTGCCATTGAGGTAAATATCGACTCAAGGGTTGTAATTGCACTAAATCACACACTAAAGCCAACACACTTAAGGCGGTGAAGTGAGAATGTCCTGTTGGGCTAATCTGTTTAATAACCGCCATTAATTGATTAAACTGTTCTTGAAAAACTTGCTGTGCCAACAGTTGCATGCGCTCATCATCCGCATCTAATAATTCTCGTTGCATTAATCGCCGAAAATCCCTATCAGTTAATAAAATTTCAGTTAAACAGCGAATAAATAATTTTAGTTTTTGTTCTGGATTAACATCTGCTTCCCAAACTTGGCAAAAAGCACTGGCTTGTTTCGCAAATGCACAATGTACGGCCGCCAAATATAAAGCCTGTTTATTAGGAAAATGATGATATAAAGCCGCTGTACTCATATCAACCGCTTTCGCAATATCACGCATAGAGACAGCAGAAAAACCTTGCTGAGAAAATAGGTTGACTGCTGTGCTTAAAATATGTTGCTTAGAATCCAATGTATTTACCTAACGTTCGTTAAGTTTTAATCATACGGCAAACTTTTGGTCTAAGCAAGATTTATCATAAAAGGGTCAATGTCAATGCCAGTAACTTAATCCCAGCAGTTCTCATTTTGGAAAAATAAACTAATATTACAAGCTTAAAAACCTAAAATTAAAAGGCAAAAAATAATATGGCAGTACCTTTTCAAGCTAAAAATAATTTACAAACGATAGAGTTTAGTCAAAAAACAGGGTAAATAGAGGGTAAATAGGGGTCAGGTAAATAGGGGTTAGGGTAAAGTTAAATTTATTATACTTTTAGGTAAAGAATAATTGATATTATTCATGGTCATTATTTAACTTTACCCTGACCCCAGTTATTACTCCAGTTATTACTCCAGTTATTATTCTGACCCCAGTTATTATTTCTTCGAAGTCGCTGTCATTTATCTTTCGTCTTTGTATTTTCCTTTGTCTTTCGAAGAATAAGTCATTCTTTGTGCTTAAACGGAGCATCTCTGAAAAATCTTTTTCTGTTATATTTAATTTTTTTAAATATTCTTCAAATTTTCGTTTGCTATCTTTTAGCCTTAGACCAACTGTTACATTAGTTCTATTATTTAACGTTCCATCAAAAAACAAACAAGCTCGAATTGTAATTAGAGGTTCTTCTTCTGTTTCCACCTCATTTTTTAAGGTACAGTCTTGACAAGCTGAACCTACATTATTATTCCCTCCTGAATAATTATAAGTCCCCATAAAATCTTCCTCTTAATTCATTTAAATCACTCTCTAATGTTATTGGAATGAGACGATAATTAGATTCCAATGCAATATAAAATTGATCCATTCTATAATCCTCTTCAAAATCTTGCTGGTTCAGCTTTATTTTTCTATCATTTTTTAATGGCATAACAAAATCATATTCAATCTTATAAGCCATCAACTTTTGAACATTAATTTCTTTTAAAATATTATATTCACGACCAAATTGAATCATCTTGTTGATAAAATCACGTAGAAACTTATCTTCTTTAGTTTGACTCCATTCTGGAAAATTTTCTCTTAAAAATAACAATGACGTAGAGATAAATTGCTCTAATTTAGTGGACAATAATGATGTAATTTGTTCTGTCTAATTTTTAGCATAATAACCGTTAGATGTGAGTTAAAAATAAACATCCACTAAATGTCCCTAGGGAAAAGAAAGGGTCAAGTCTTGCATTTTGCGGAAAAGAAAGGGTCTTCTGTTTTTGACATAACTAAAAGAGGCTCTAAGCAAGTCAATTTTTTCAACCAATAAATGATTATACCTAAATAACCTCAAGATGCAGAAATTAGCACCTGAAAATTATCATTAATTCTGCTGTCTAAAGAGTCTGAAATATCAGGCAAAATCACCTCAAAAAATAGACTCGCCATTAACCGTCTTATATTGATGCGTAATAGTCTTTGATAAAGCCCCCAATTTAATCGGCCCAATAATATTCAATCGTGTTCGACTTCCCGTGGTTTCTATGGGTTTATCAGTGCCTTTTTTAATCCAGCCAGCAGTGATTTTTGTTGCTTGCGTTGGGTGGACGGCATCCATGAAAAGTAAAGGTTCATCGTTAGATAACGAGGCTTTTAAAGATTCATAATAGCGGATAAATTCCGCCTGTTTATCCGCATCAAATTTATGGGGGACTGATGGTGAAAGACCCTTGGCTACCAGATTAGCTGTTTTTTCTTTCATTAAGTAAATATTTACGCAACTTTCTTTCACTTCGCATTACATAAAGAATATATACTGTGTCATCTTTAATGCGGTAAAAAACACGACATGGGTTTATGATAATCTCTAAATATCTTGATTTTTGTAACTCTGGCGGCTTACGTCCCAACTCTGGAAACTGCTCAAGCCGCTCTATACTAGAAAAAACTTTTTTCACTAGATTGATTGCAGCACTTGGTTTATCAAGAGCGATATATTCTGCTATTGCGTCAAGGTCTGATAGCGCAGGTTCTGTCCATATTATTTGAGCCATTTACTCATTTTATTTTTTGCTTCTGTCTGAGTATAAAGTCGGTTTTCTAAAATAGCTGTTTCACCTCTTGATAGCCCCTCTAAGATTTTCATTCGATTTTGCATCATTTCATAATCCTGTACATCAATCAGATATGCTGACGCTTGCCCATGTTCAGTGATAAGTACAGGCTCTTTAGAATCATGTAATTCAGCCAGTATTTTGGTCGCTTGGCGTTTTAATGTGGTAACTAATTCAATTTTCATAAAGTGATACTATACTATCACTTCAATACTTGCAACTATTTCTTACAGCTAAATCCGAGTTGAGCGGCGCCGTTATTATCTAATGTTATGCTTGATTTATTGGACAAAGAGCTAGACTATACTCTAAGATCCTTACTGAAATAGGGAGAAAGATCGTTAAACTCTTCTGCATGACAACCTGTTATAGCCAGAAAAAAGTTTATTTTTTTAACAGCATCCTGAAATTTCATTGTTTTTTATGCTAAGAATTAAATAGGTTAAGATAAATGAATATCTTCATTTTTACAATAGAGGAAGATCGGTATAATGTCTAATATTAAATTTTAGAAAAAATATTTTTTATGACTTAAACGCTAGGTTTTCATATACAAAATATAAAGTTCTAAAAAACGCGCTTCTTTTACCGCCTTCCTAAAATTTTACAACACACTTTAGTAACTAGGTTTAAAGTGTAATTTACTTTAAAATTAGGGGGGTTATATTTATTCAAAAATGGGAATTACTAAAATATATCCGTGAAAAATACAATCATAAAATCAACTAATGATTGAGTGTAGTAAAATTGTAAAGGTAGGAAAGAGTCAAATATTCTTGGTACATAAATTGCTCAAATATTCTTTTTAAAAGGAGGGAAAGCCATGTCTAAAATGAGTCATGTGAATGTTATTGAAAAATATGAGGAACACCGCAAAGCGATTCATCATTTGCTCGCATCTATTTTAGGATGTTTTGCCAATGAAAAAATGTTGGAACAATCAGCGCAGGAATTAAGCGAGCTTTTAAAATCACTCTGTAATTATTATCCTTTTGTCAGTTTATTATATTTACTGGATTCAAAAGGTAAACAAATGAGTCCAAATATATCAGGACCACGTTTTAAAAATATCACCTCGCTTGGAGAGGGTTTGGATAGGAGTAAACGCCCTTATTTTTTATCCGCGTTAAAATCTGAGCTGCCGATTGTAACTGAGCCTTATTTATCAAGTGTGGAACGTGAATTATGTTTGTCAGCCTGTACAGCGGTTTACAATGATGGCAATATAAAAGGCTATATTGTTTTAGATATTGACCTAAGTCTAACATTATCTTTTTTTACAGGTGAAAATCGTAGGGTTTATTTTGAACCTTATTTTAAAGCCATGTATTCAATCATTGTGATTGGGTTATTTATTGTTTCCCTCATCTTAATTTATGCCTCAGGTTTTGAAGGTTTAAAAGTCTTTCAATCGATACACAAGAATAATGAAATTAATATTCCTTTTGGAATGGTGATTTATTTAACCCTCGCTTTAGCTATTTTTGACTTAGGAAAAACGATTTTAGAAGAGGAGGTATTGTTATATAAAGATATTTTAAGGCATAGCTCGACACGCAGAACCATTACGCGTTTTATTGCCGCGATTATTATAGCGGTCTCTATTGAAGCATTATTATTGGTGTTTAAAGCGGCACTTGATGGTAATAGCGAAAATATTGTGGCAGCAGTTTGGGTTATTCTAGCGGCGGCGGTGTTGCTATTATGTTTAGGGTTTTATATTTATCTAAGCAGTAAAGCAGAAACCTTATTATTAAAAAACAGAGAACGGATTAAAAAAGAACGATGGAGATAAAGGTCAGGGTGGCAATGCCAGTAAGTTAAGCGCAATCATTTGATTTATAATGTTAAAAAACCTATTTTTTCCAAAGAAAATAGATGTTAAATTTTGTAAGTGATTGATTTTTTCGGAAGAATTCTAAATAATTTCTGTTTTTCACTAAAAAAACTCTATTAGTATTAATGGCTTAGGATTAACTTACTGGCGTTGGGGCAGACACCTTTAATTCAGTATAAACTAAATTCTCAAGTATGCAAAATGCAAGACTTGACCCTTTCTTTTACTTAATCGGAAACCAGAAATTGAACCAACGAAATACCAAGCCCTATCAGAATTAAAAATCCAATATTGACTGTCAAAATTCTAGACAAATAGGAAATTAACCGTTCCCACGCAGAGCATCACTGCCATTAATTAATACTCGCATTCACACCTAAAAGCAGTTGTATGAAGTCGCTATTAATCCTGTATAATATTTCATTGGAAAACATAAGTTTTCTATCATTTATTTTCAGGCTTTATCTGAAAATCATACCCAAGGCTTTTATAAACATAATGAATATGACCAAAAAAACACTACTTTCTTTCTCTATGGCAATCTTTTTAGCAGCAAGCAATAGCACAGTGTTTGCAGAAGAAGTTGAAGCAGTAGAAACAGAAGTAGTAGTAGCGAGTCCAGAAACAATCATTAAAGAGACGATTACTCATTTAGAAAACGCTCTAGTAGCAGTTGATAAAGGTGATTTTTCTTCGTCAAATCTACATATAAAAGCTGCGCGTATCTCAGCTAATAAAATTACAAATCACGAAGAAATTACAAAAAAAGCAAGTACAATTACTATCCAAGCTCAAATGCAGTCTAGAAAGGGCAACTCTGAACAAGCATCTGTCTTATTAACTGAAGCACTAGCATTATTTAAATCGCTGTAACAACATGCGATGTGGATGGGTAGAGCAAAGAGCAAAACCCATCCTTATATCTTGATTAATAATCCTAAGATAACTGGGGCTAGATACTAGCCTGTCGAAATAAGCCACATATAAAAAATTCTTGACGTTTTTTCCGTAGCGTATAAGGAATGCACTCTTTCTCCCAAAGCATTAGATCAGTGTGACGAGCTTTATTTAAAGCTTGCGTGATGGCTTCATAATCTAAACCTCCACAAAGAGCTGGAATTAATAATACAGTGCGATTCATATCCGCTTGTGGGCTGCGCTCCATAATGTATTTAAAATTTCCAAACAACGATTCGATAATATAGTATAACTGGGGTCATATAACTGGGGTCAGGGTAAAATTAAATTCAGTATAACTGGGGTCACAGTATAACTGGGGTCAGGGTAAAATTAAATTTGTTATACTTTTAGGTAAAGAATAGTTGAAAACACACCAAGCGGAGCTTGTCGGTATGCGTTCCCAAACAGGAGTTTGGGAACTAGCTAGCTTTATAAATAGGACTCGCATAAGGATCTTTATCACGGTCTTCTGTATTAACTTTTAAGAATAAATAGCCAAATAAAGGCGTGACCGTAATCGCTAATAACCAACTTAAAAGTAAAGAAATACCAATAACGGCAAATAATGAAAATAAAAATTCGCCTGTCACATTTTCTGATAAACCAATTCCCGCAAAAGCCATAATACCAATAACAGTTGCGCCTAATAACGGAATTTGAGTACGTTCTACTGAATCTAAAGCGGCTTCTTTAGCAGCCATTCCCTGCTGTCTATTAATTAACATGGTGGATTATTGACTATATGTCAGTAACTATAGAAGCCGTTAGAGATGGGCGTTCTATGCCGAGGACATTAAAAAATATCAAGAATGATATTCATTTCACATCTTATAAAAGTTCTTTATAATTA